>JAUWTC010000169.1 GCA_030609785.1 Holophagae bacterium | reverse complement strand
CCAAGCCCCTCCGGGAAATGCACCGAGCGGGAGTGCGCTCGCGCGCTCCCGAAGGCCGGGGTTGGGATTCACCCTCGTTGGCCGGTCAACCTGATGGACAACAATGGCGGAGTGGCGTGACCGGCACCTTTCTTCAACTTCCTAAGGTCCTAAAGCCTGGCACCATTTTCAACTTGTTTTGGCACCGTTTGTTGGCACCGTTTGGCACCGTTTCCGTTTGGGGTCCCGGAGCCTGTTATCAAACCCCGGCCTTCGGGAGCGCATTGAGGCTGGCGAGAACTCCAACGACTGCCGATCGCTCCCGCTCGGTCATTGCCCTCAAGGGGTTTCAATTGAGATGTCGGGAGAGCCTCCCCCTTGAGGGCAATGACCTCGGCGGCCTACACCCTCGGCCGTGCCGTCGGCAATCGAGTCTCGGCGGATGCCGTAAGCCGCCGCTCGTCATTTCTGCGGGGCCGCGTATCCGTTGAGTTTTTCGCTTGGTTTGGAACCGCGGAAATGGCGACGCTGGGTCGCCTGAAGGGCGGACCAGAAGGCCGGGGCTGGAAACCGGAGCCGGGGCCGTGCCCGTGACCTATCCCGGACCCGTGCGCGTTCCCGAACTCGGGCTCGGGAAAATCCCAAGGAAGGCGTAGAATAAGGGCACTGGACGGTGACTGATTGACACATTCGCATACTGACGGCACGGATCTTCTGCCCCGGGACGGGTTTATCTTTGGAGAGGGCAGTTCAGGGCCCCTGGGCGCCTCGCCGATCGTTCGGTGGCGGACACGCTCTGACGATGTCCTGGTGTCGGCGTCCCACCATGGCTACGGTTACAAGAGCGTCAATGAGGACAGGGTGGCCCTGGTGGAAGTCGAAGGAGAACACGGTCCGGACACCGCACTGTTCGTCGTCGACGGTATGGGCGGCCGCGAGGGCGGAGACCTTGCGGCGCAGCTCCTGTCCGAGGAATTGATCCGGGCGGCCCGACCTCCGGATGCCGACGTCGAGGCTGAAATATCCCTCCTGGTCAAGGACCAGATCGAAACCGTTCTGTGGCAACTGCCCAGTAGGGACTTCGTGCGCAAAATCCTGGCACGCTGGCGCTCCCAGTGGTCGAACGAAAACGGTGTTGATGCCCCGGATCGACTGATTCGCTCGGCGCTGGAGGCGGTCAACGCCGAGAGTCTTCAGAGCGGGGAGACCGACCCCGATCGATTGCGCAGCATTGCCGAAGCATTGCGGGAACTCGCGGAGATGACATCACCCGACACAACCGAGGTTGCCCTGAGGCGGACCCAACGCCGCATTGTCACGCAGCACCCGGGCCCCGGTATGCCGGACGCCTGTTTCGTCGGTGCGTTGATTCGTACCGGACCTGACGGCTGCCGAACGCTTGACGTTCGACAGGTCGGAGATTGCAGGTTGTTCATCTGCTCAGAGGACGGGAGCATCCGATTCCGGACCATCGGCGAGTCGGTCATTGCCGAACCCAACCTGGAAGATCCGACCCTCCCTCTGGCGGACTTGATGGCCTACAGCCTGCACCGAAACCTGGTCCGAAACTCGATCAATTCACCAAAATTGGCCTTCAAACGTTATCGGAAGGAGGATTTGCCGCTGGTGTTGGAAAGAGGCGACAGGGTCTTCCTCTACTCCGATGGTGTGGATGATCTTTTTTCGCCCGAAGAGCTGATCGAAATGGCGTGTCACACGACGGCAGAGGCTTTTGTCCGCGATCTGCTCCTCCACAGCGAGCGTCGGATGAAGTATGTCAGCGGGTTGTTACGGGCCGAGCGGGAACGGTTGCCGGTGCATCTCAAGATGAAGGCCTACCCCCAGATCCACGAGCGCCTTAACCGGACTCGGGTCGAGGAGGGGTGCTATGTCGAAGCCTACCGAGACGGTGTCACCGGCCGATGGACCAAGCCCCCCAAGTGTGACAATACGTCGATCTGCGTGATGTTTGTGGGGTAGCTGTCAGCCGAGGGCTGACAGCTACTGACTCACCCACCGACAGCCACACTCCATGCCCCGGTGTCGCCGTCCTCGAAGCCGTCTGAAAACACCAGTCCCGAATCTCCGACGGCGATCGTGATCTCGAACCCGTCGGGGGTTTGTGAGTCAATGGAGAGCGAGATCTCCGCCGCTGGATCGGTGAAGGTCTCACCGACTCGCCACATGGTGCCCTCCCCCGAAGAGTCATTGCCTGGAGGTGTGCCGGCGTCATACGCCCACGCCGGTTCGGATCGTCCCGGGTCGATCTCGTGGATGATCACGGCTTCCCCAGGCAGGTTGGCGTCGTACATCCCGGTCCACCCACGGACCTCGACGGTGTAGTAGCGACTTGAGCCCGGGATCTCGATTCGGGCCATGCGGTAATTCGGGGTGGTTACCAGGGCCAGATCATCGATGACTATTGAGGTTGCGCTGTCGGGGGACGGTTCGAAGATCTTCGCCGCGGAGATCCAACCCAGGATGTCCGCCTTGTGGTAGGCGATGGTGTGCTTGCCGATCGTCCCGTAGGTGGCATCCCACCCGGCCCAGTACCACGCATCGCTCATCACATCCCAGCTGTTGTCGTAGGGCGAGTTGTCACCATCCCAGTTGTTGGAGTGCGGGAGGCCGAAGCCGTGGCCCATCTCGTGGGCCATGACGCTGACGTTTTCGTAGCCCCACGGGGGCTCCCAGGTCGTGCGCCAAACCTTGGAAACACCGTCCAAAGTAGCCGACCAGCCGCCGCCCCACGCACAGCCGTCCAGATCGGAGTTGAACATCAGGTTGATGCCGACGTAGGGGTTGCCGCCGTTGGAGAAATCAATCAGATGGTCGGCTGCTGCGGTGCAGTCGGCGAACAGGGCTCCGAGGTCGGCGTCGTTGTCGGGGTCGCCGTCGAGACAACCTTCGCCGGGGACGGGAATGTAATGGTCCTGATTCTCGGGGAGAATGACCCAGCCGGCTGCGGTGGAGCCCACGACATCGATGGTGCCATAGGATAACTCGCGCCAGTAGTGGTCCAGGCGGCCCGGGGAATTGTCGAACATGTTCTGGAAGAACGCCAGGTCCTGGGGTTCATCGGCGACATCGGGAAACTTGCACATGACGGAGACCCACGGCTGGGAGCCGGTGACCACCGTGACGGATTTTGCTCCGCCCAATTTTTCGAGTAGTAGGACTGTCCGGGTCGTTTCATCAGTTGTTGTCGTAACCCGGACCCGTTGTCCCAAGAGGTGCTGCAGGCCCCCGACCATGTGGAGCAGTGCCGGGTCGACAGCAAGACGGTGAGAGGCGCCATTGTCCTCGGTCAGGTGGAACACCGTTGGGGGTGTGCCCTCTTCGCCCCGCATCGGGTCTCCCCAGGTGACGGTCAGGATCCCGGTGAAAACATCAGTGCTCCCTGCCACGACTGGGAGCGTGGCGAGTGACACGAGGATGGTGAAAACCATGAACGGCAGACGGCGCATGGAAACCTCCGAACCGGCATCATGCCACAATTCGGGATTCCTCTGTGATCCGGGACGTGGTAGGTTGGCCCTAATGAGACCTTGAATCAAGTATCAACCATCAAAGAAATATCAAGCATCAGGAGGATTTTAATGCGCCGTTTTGCTCGTATCGTTGGAGTTTCGTTGATCAGTTGTCTGCCTCTCGTTGCCTGCGGCGGCGATTCCGAAACGGCGACGAAGACCGATGACCCCGCCAGGGCCTCGTCCTCCGGTGAGACCACCACCGATGCGTGTGCAGTCTTGACCACCGATCTGGTTCAAAGCACGTTTGATATTGGTGACGCCGAATTGTCCTTCAGACCGGGGTCGAGCAAGGCCAATCCAAGTTGTGTTGCCTCCTGGCCGGTTTCCAATGCGGAAGAGGTCAAGGCCGAAAGCGCGAAGGCGATGCAGGACTACATGATGGCCAAAGTCGCTGGAGAGAAAGACCTCGGGCCCATGCCGATTCCTCATCTCGAACATGAAGTCCGCCTGACATTTGCCGGAAAGAGTTTCAAAGATGCCGCAGCTGCCCAGGCTGGATTTGACGCGCTGATGGTGACGCTCGAAGAAGGCATCACAGCCGAGGCCGAGTATCAAGGCGCCAAACAGAAGCATACGTTCAGAGTCGAGTACGACCACGAGGTCGAGGGTCTGGGCGAGAAGGCCGCCTGGGCGCCAAAACTCAACCAGCTGACTTTCGTTTCCGGTCGCCGCATCATGCACCTCAATGTCGACCTTGGAGATCCGGCGGAAAACGAACGGATGGCCGTCAAGACCGCTCAGGGAGTTGTTGACCGCCTGAGATAATGCCTCAACAACACCGCCGGCCGGTCAGGACCGACGCCGGGCCCGCCACGCCCTCAGGGCATTGTGACGGACCAGGCCATCAGGTCGCCCTCCTCGAAACCGTCGGCGAAGATCAAACCGGTCCGTTCGAAGACCACGTGATCATACGAGACCCGGTATTCCCCAGGTACGGAGGTCTTGTAAATGTTCAAGTACACCAGGGCGCTCTGGACAGAGAGAGGTGAATCCCCGCTGCCGCCGTCCAATTCGACCCAGCTGTCTGAGGTGTATAACCATGGAGTTATCGGTCCCGAGCTCATGGTTCCAGAACAGCCGGGCTGTGTGTACCACCACACGAACACCGTGGCATGGCCCTCTCCTGTCTGGCCGGTGGGCGCCCTGAGCCAGGCGGACAGGTCGTAGGATTCGCCTCCGACGATACCGTCGATACACTGGATAGCGCCGGAGTTTGCGGTGCCGGCGGCTTCGTTGAGGATTTCCGCGCTGCCGGAGCCTGGTTGGTTCTGGTAGTCGGAACTCCCGTCCCAGCTCAGGGTAACGTCCGACAGCTGGGTCCAGCCGCTCACATCACCGTGGAAGTCGGCGTTGACGACCAAGTTCTGCGCCGCCGCCAGGGATGCTCCAAGAACTGCCACGCAGACCGCTGCTGCCATCCGTGCGACCATTCTGCTCATCTATGACTCCTTTCTTACGAAACGCTGTGACTCGTCGGCGCCTCCGGAGGAAACTGACTATCAATTCACCGGAGCGGTCTGCAGCTCCTCGATGGACTCCTCCAGCACCCGGATCTGTTCCTGTTGCGTCTGCACGACCTTGGTCAATACCGCAACGATGTCCATGGCCACGAGGCCCTTTCGGTCGTTGGTCGCGACCAGGTCGGGGACATCTTCTGCGATGAAACCGAGATAGGTTTCCTCGGAGTCGGTCTTGTAGTTGAAGCTCGTCGGGTGGAGGTCTGCCAGGGTCTCCAGAGCCTCCTCGGATGAGAGATCGGTGATGTTCTCCTTGAACGACCGCGAAGAGCCGTTGACCCAGGCGCCGCCGTCGCAATAGGCGCCCGAATTTCCGACATCAAGCAGGTGGGTCGGGTTGGCTTTTCCGATTCCGACGTCCCCGGTGCCTTCAACGATAAACATCGTCTCGGTACTGAAGCCGTAGCTGGTCACCAGGAGGCTCGAGCCGACTCCACTGGGGTTATGGATGTCGACGATGCCGCCCGCGATCTGTGGTGTCGTGCTCCGGTCCCCGAAGCGACCTTTACCCCAAACCTCGAGTTTTTCGCCCGGAATATCATTTCCTATGCCCAGGTTGCCGTTGGACCTCAAATACATGTTGGTGACACTGTTATTTTGGAATCGGATTTCCGCAAAGGTCCCGCCCGTGTGGGAGTTGATGATCAAGCCGTCGCCGAGGCCCTGCTTGAACTCTGCCCAAGCGTATGTCGCAGCCGAACCCCAGTACGTCCGGAATCCGGAGGCCGTATTGCCCTGGTCGATGTGGATTGGATACCCTGGATTTGCCGTCCCGACCCCGATTCGGCCATCGACCATCAGATTATTGGTGATCGTGCAATCCCCGTCCGCGAGCAGGATCTTGGATCGGGGCTGGAGTACCTCACCGTCGACGGTGGTTTGCACCCAGTAGGTGCCGGCCGGCAGGTCGAGGGCTGTCCTGCTGCCAAGGATGATCGAGTAATGTCCCTGCTCGATGTTGACGTTGTCGTGGCTTTCGGCCCACACCGTCGTGCCGCCGGCAGGCGCAGTGAAGATCGTAAAATCAAAGAAATGGGAACCGTCAGCGACGGGGCGTCCTTCAGCGTCGTTGAGGGTGCCTTCGAAAATCAGCTCATTTGCCATGGAAATCGTTGGAATCCCGCAGAGCAGGAGAAT
>JAUWTC010000420.1 GCA_030609785.1 Holophagae bacterium | reverse complement strand
TATCTCGGCCCGAAACCGTGGAGTCCGGTTGCCCGAGTTCCGAGGTGAGCCAGAATGACAGCGGCTGCAACAGCGGCCAGTAACCGGTCCTCCCTGGTTGATCCACGGGAGAGGAAAAGAACCGTGAGGAAGGCAAAAGGCAAGGCCATCGAGATCGGTCCTCCGAGCCACGGCCAGCCCCACCCGTGAACAAGCGGTCCGAGAGATGCCAGAAGTGTATCGACGTTCCGGATGCCGAATGCGGCGTGCCGGAGCGAGTACATTGAGCCTTCGGCCAGGGCGTAGGGAAAGGTCCAGGGTGACCCCATAATGGCGTTGTTGGCCAACAGTGTCGGCAGGCTGGCTGTGAGACCGCCGAAAACCAGCCACATGCCGTCCCTCCACTTCCGTCTCCCGGCCAGTGTCTCACCCAGGTGGAACAGACCGACGGGAATGGCGACGGCGACCGCGGTCAACGGTCTCATGCCGAAGGCCAGGCCGAAGGCGATGCCTGCGCCCACCCATCGCCATCCGGTTGTTTGACGGTTGAGAGGCAGGCAGAGCAGGAGGGCTCCCAGGAGCAGTGTGGCGCTTCCGGCGTGGGGCATTCGGGATCCGAAGAGCAGCAGGGCAAGGGGTGAGGCCAGAGCGGCTGCGGCGGCTGCCAAGGCGGTCCACCGACCTCCCAGCCTGAGGCCCAGCAGGGCGATCAGGAGGATATGGGGGATTCGGAGGAGAGCCGGCGCCAGCCACGAGGCCCCGATGGCGATTCCGGGCGCAAGGACCAATGGCCATGCGGGGGGGTAGTGGCCGACCCACCGGCCACTTCGGACATAGGTCAGGGGCACGGCGAAGTTCTCCGGGCAGGGCGGCTCGGAACCTGTCAGATGCCCGGACAGCAACCACCGACCCTGAAGCTGGTAGACGATTTCGTCCGGCAGGTGGGGGAGATTGTCGAAGACGTCGATAGCGGTCCAGACGGCGAGTCCGGCGCCGATCAAGGCCAACAGGGTCAGTGCGGTGACGAACACAACGGTGCGCACCGGAGGGACGCCGTCGCTCATTTTCCCTCCGAATCGGAGGCTCATCGACCACAGGGCCAGTAACAACGCACCCCCCGAAATGGCGTGGAGCACGGTGGCCGCAGTGGCGCCCAGGCGATCCAACGGCTGGGGATCCAGTGAACCCCAGGCAAGAGCTCCTCCCTGATCGTCGAGGATCAGGAGGTCGTTGTTGAGCAGGCCTCGCCGAAAGGCGCAGGAAATACCGGGCGTACCGCCCAGCATCAGGGTCAGGTGCTGATGGTGGCGGCCGGTGATGGTGCCGCGCAAGGTGAACTCCGAACCCAGGTTGGCCGACGTCGAAAAGACTGCGGCGGTCGTTGTCGCCTCATCGACCCACCAGTCGCCGACGGGCAGGGTTGGGGCGCGGGGAAATGAAAAGCGGTCGGGAAGGCGCCACTGATGGACCGAGCCCTCAGGGGTCGTTGCTTCGAGGAGGCCACCCCCGGTCGGGTGCATCCCGGCCCGGGCTGTGATCGTGATGGAGTCCACGTCAGCAATCTCGGCCCGGGTGGAAATGGTCGTCGTTCCAACCGTCCACTGGATTCGGCCGTTCCATGCCGTGACCTCAATCGTGGTCCTCAGATCGAGAGCGCCGGCCATCAGCCACGCCACCGTTGCCAGGGCGAAGAGGCCTGCGGTCTTCCTCCACGCGCCCCCGCTGATCGACTGGGCTGATTTTGGCCTCACGAGCCGTGAAACTCCACGAGTCCGAGTTCATGCAGGAGGTACACCAGCCGAAGAGTCCGTTCCTCGCTGCTCTCGTCGTGGAGGAGATCGGCCAGACTGCTTGGATTCGTCTCGATTCGATGGATCAGGCGCTGGTCCCATCCCGAGAGGCCCAGATCTGGGGGGATCGTGAAGATTGACCGCCGGACCAGGGCGCTCCCGTTGTCCCCGACCGATTTGCGGATGTGGGCGAGAGGGGTCCGCTCCATCACACCTTCGTGCACGAGGCCCAAGCAGTGGAGATTGAGAGGCGTGGCGGCATCGGGCGGCCGTTCATTCGAAAAGAAGGCGAATGTCCCATCACTCCACGTGAAGAGATCGAGAATCCGGTCTCGGACCTGATCGCTGAGGGATCGATAGAGTTCGTTGGGTTTGACGGCCTTGGATCTCAAGAGCAGGTCGATCAACTGGAGGTTGCCCCGTTGGGTTTGCTTTCGGACCCTCGCGAAGTCCTCGGCTGTCAGTAGCCCGGCTGAAACCAGGTATTCCCCGAAGGCCTCCTTTTTGACGTTTGATGTGACGAACACCGGTTCCCCTCCAGTGAAGAAGACTGATTTTTTCAGGGGAGATCGGTGGAGATCCAGCCGTCCCGTCTGGTGGTTTCTGTGCAGATCGCCCAGAAGTGCTGTCAGTGACTGTTTCCGGAGTGACCCCGACCGGGTCGGGGGGGAGGTGCTGTCGATCGAGGGAGGGGACATCGCCGCCGTGCCAGGTGTCTGTAGGTGTTTTTGCCGCCATCGTTCCAGAGCACGATCGACCTGCGCCTGCCTGCGGCGTTCCGCCGTGTGTTCATCGGCGAACAACCCGCCGATGAAATGGCCCAGCTCCAACCCTGTCATCGGCGCGAGGTCTCCGGTGGCGATGCTCGCGAGATCGGCCCGGAAGGCCTCTGCGGTCGGGTACCGGCCGTCCGGATCGCGATTGAGGGCCCTTTTCAAGATGTAGACCATATCCAGAGGAATGCCGTCGAATTGGTGCTCATCGTCCTTGCCCTCTCGGGTTGACAGCAGGATGGCGAGGTCGTTGGGGCCCGTTCTGAACGGCGCCATCGTCAGGAGTTCGGCAAAGACGACGCCCAACGAGAAAATGTCGGAACGGTGGTCGATCTCCTGCCCCGCCGCCACCTCGGGGGCCATATAACGGACCTTACCCTTGATCTGGCCGTGCTCGGTATGCTCTTCACGGTCGCGGGCCCGGGCGATGCCGAAAT
>JAUWTC010000254.1 GCA_030609785.1 Holophagae bacterium | reverse complement strand
CTGGCCGTGTGGTGCTACCAACTGGTTCAGGCCGAGGGACATGAGGGCGCCAGCCACGTGGAAGATCTCCAGCACCTCGAGAGCTGGGGATTCCCGGTCAGCCCGGGCTTTTCCCGTTGTGAGGATCTCAGTGAGGTTGAGGCCCTGATCGAGCGGTGGGCTGATGAACGGTCGGACTACGACTTCGAGACCGACGGGGCCGTCGTCAAGGTCGACCGACTCGAGGAGCGAGAAGCCCTGGGGACGACGGCTCGAGCCGCTCGATGGGCGGTTGCATTCAAGTACCCCCCCGAAGGCCGCATGACCACGGTCAGAGACATTGTCGTGCAGGTTGGGCGCACCGGGGTCTTGACGCCGGTGGCCGAACTGGAACCCGTCTCGATCGCAGGTTCCACAGTGGCCAGGGCGACCCTGCACAACTTTGACGAGGTCGAGCGACTGGATGTCAGACGGGGAGATACGGTGTGGGTTGCCAAAGGTGGCGAGGTGATTCCCAAGGTCGTTGGGGTCGTCAGCACCGAGAGACCCGCCGAAACAACCCCGGTCGGCAGACCGGCTCAGTGCCCGTCGTGTGGCTCCGATGTTGGTCGTGTCGACGGCGAAGTGGCGATCCGGTGCAGCAACCCCGCATGTCCGGCGGTCCTAGGATCCCGTTTGCGCCACTTTGTTTCGCGAGGCGCGATGGAGATCGAGGGATTGGGAGAGCAGAGTCTCCATCTTCTGACTGCTGAGGGTCTCGTTACCGATGTGGCGTCTTTGTGGGACCTCGAGCAGGAGGTATTGGCCCGCCTACCCGGTTGGGGAGAGCTTTCGGCGGCAAATTTGGTTCAGCAGATCGATGACGCCCGCAGCAGGTCGCTCCAGCGGTTGATTTTTGCCCTGGGAATCCCCCATGTTGGAGAACGGGCGGCAGGTCTCCTGGCCAGGCGGTTCGGAAATTTGGGACGGTTGGCAGAGGCGAATGCGGACGATCTCGAGTTGATCGATGGAGTCGGACCGGTGATTGCGGCCACCGTCATTGGGTGGTTCCGGTTGCCGCCTAACCAGGAGTTGATCGATCGCCTGATCGAGCGGGGGGTTGATCCGGAGGAAGCGGCAGAACCGGTTCGCGGGCAGAGTCCGCTCGAGGGCCTGATTGTCGTCATTACAGGGAAGCTCTCTGCCTCGAGACGTGAGGTCAAGGCACGCCTTGAGGGTTTGGACGCCACGGTTGCCGGGTCTGTCTCGAGTAAGACGTCGTTCTTGCTGGCCGGCGAGAACGCCGGGTCTAAAATTGAGAAGGCCCGGGAACTGGGGGTCAAGGTAGTGGATGAAGAAGGGTTGCAGCTGCTGATCGATGGTGGCGGCGAGGAGGCGTGATGTCGGCAGTGATTTACCTGGTTGACGACGATGACGGGTCGCGGACGGCGATGGCCAAGGCCCTGGGTCGGGTCGGCTACCGGATGGAGCCCTTTCCTTCCGCCGAGGAGGCCCTGGCGGCGTTGCGGGAGGACACCTCGGTCAGCATGGTAATTTCCGATGTTCGGATGCCGGGCATGAACGGCTACGAGCTTCTTCGCCACGTCAGGTCGGAGCGTCCGGATCTACCCTTCATCCTGGTGACCGCCTTCGCAGACGTGGAGGATGCGGTTTCCGCGCTCCAGGAAGGTGCTGATGACTACTTGACCAAGCCGGTCCGGATGCAGGAACTCCGTCAAAGAGTACAGTTGCATCTCGAACGCAGGGTCCTCTCAGACGAAAACCGAAGGCTGAAGGAACGACTGTCCAAGAATTTCGGGTTCGACGGTATCGTCGGGCACTCCAATGCGATGGAGACCTTGATCGACAAGCTCAGAGTCGTGGCGCCGACTCGATCGACGGTGTTGATTGTCGGTGAAAGCGGGACGGGCAAGGAGTTGGTGGCCAATGCCCTGCACCAACAATCGCCACGGGCCGAGGGTGCCTTTGTTGCGGTCAACTGCGGCGCCATCCCCGGTGAGATTCTGGAGTCGGAGCTTTTCGGCCATGAGAAGGGGGCTTTCACTGGGGCTCATCAGCGCCGAATCGGCCTTGTGGAGTCGGCGTCCGGCGGTACGCTCTTCCTTGATGAAGTGTCAGAGCTTTCGCTGGATCTCCAGGTCAAATTGCTGCGGGTGCTGGAAGATCGAATGGTGACCAGGGTCGGTGGTACGGTGAAGATCCCTGTCGACTTCAGGCTCGTCGCTGCAACCAACCGCAACCTCGGGAGCTGGGTCCGAGAGGGCAAGTTTCGCGAAGACCTCTACTACCGGCTCAAAGTCGTCACTCTGGAGATTCCACCCCTTCGGGAGCGGTCCGAGGACATCCCTCTGTTCGTGCAGCACTTCCTCGAGGAGTTCAACCGAGAATTGGGACGGGAACTCAAGGGCGCCCATCCATCGGTGCTGGCAGCGCTGAAGCGGTGCCCGTGGAAGGGTAACGTCCGCGAGCTTCGCAACGTGATGGAGTCCATGGTTCTCTTTGCCCACGAGAGTGAGATCAGCCTGGAGGATCTGCCGCAGGAGTACCGGGTGGCGACCTCGATACCGGTGGTCTCCGAGGGTGCTTGGGCGCCGCGCGAGATGGCGGACATCGAAAAGGAGGCCATCTTGAGAACGCTGCAGCACACCGGTGACCATCGAGGCAAGGCGGCGTCGCTGCTGGGTATCGGCCTGAGAACCCTTCAGCGTAAGTTGAAGGAATACGGGGAGATTGAGTCGGAGGACTGAGATACACTATCCGCCGAGGGAATGATGACTGCTGCAGCGACGGTCGTGGACGGAAGGCGGGTCGGGTTGGACCATCTGGTCCGGCTGATGGTCGAGCCCTGTTTCGTCATGCGCCACCGTCGGACCCCACCAATGGCCGAACGGGCAGGTCACGTCTCGCCGACGATGCTCAGCCTCGAGTCGCCCCGTTCACGCTATGTGAGGCGATGGAAACGTCATGCGAGGACCTGCTCTTCGTGCGCCGCCGTCTTTTCCCACCTTGGTATTTCGCTCAAGTAGCCGGAACAAGCGGCTGTCTTCAGCTGTTGTCCAGCTCATGAGTCACCCAACCCAACTCCGGGTTGTCTATGACGCCGACTGCGCACTATGCCGAAATGCCCGGACCTGGGTTGAGAGGCGTGACGATGAGCGCCGCATTCTGTTCGAACCTGCCGATCCAGATACTCCTGTCGAAGCGCGTGTGCTGACGGTCCAGGATGCCACAGGCGGTGAGTTCGGATTCTACGGGTGGGTAACGATCCTCGAACATCTCCCCCTGTGGCGCCGACTGGCAGGCGTGCTGCGCCGACGGCCAATGTGTCTGGTTGGGATCGGAATCTACAGGATCGTCGCGGCCCATCGGGGACGCATGAAAAGGCCTCGTTGATATCTCTTGGTGGAGATGCAGAAGGCCGTCACCACAGGATTTTTCGGATAAAAAAACGTTTCATTTCTCCGTCGCCATGTTAGGGTTGGCTGGTGGTTTTCCAATTTCAATGGACGAGGAGGGATCTGATGGCTTTGAGGAACTGTGTGTTGTCATTGATCGGTGTCGCCCTGGTTTTTGGGTCGGCGCCGGCTTTCATTATGGCTCAGGATGTCACCGCCGAGGAGGCGGCTGCCGCTGAGGCTGAGGCAGCGGAATTGGCGGGGCAGCCGGTTGCGGTCGGCGAAATCGTCGTCACAGCTCAGAAACGAGAACAGAATATCCAGGAGGTCCCGGTTGCGATCTCGACCCTGAGTGGCGAGGACCTGCAAGCGATCACGGCGGGCGCGCCCGATGTTCGGGCCCTGTCGGCGAGGGTCCCCAGCTTGATCCTCGAGAGTTCCTTCGGCCGAGCCTTCCCGCGGTTCTACATTCGCGGTCTGGGCAACACTGATTTCGACTTGAACGCCTCCCAGCCGGTGTCGATGATCGTCGATGAGGTGGTCATGGAAAACCCGGTGGTCAAGGGCATGCCGATCTGGGATATCGACAGAGTCGAGGTGTTGCGCGGTCCCCAGGGCACGCTGTTCGGGCGTAATACGCCCGCAGGTATCGTCAAGTTCGAGACCCGGAAACCGACGCGGGAGTTCGAAGCGGATTTCCGGGCATCCTATGGAACCTACGACACCGTCGACATCAACGGTGCGGTCGGCGGTCCCCTGGGCGATACGGTGTCCATGCGTTTCTCCGGTCTCTATCAGAGCCGCAGCGACTGGGTGGACAACGGCTACACCGAGAAAAAGAATGAACTCGGCGGCTATGAAACAACCGCCTACCGTCTGCAATTCTTGTGGGAGCCGAGCGAGAACTTCGATGCCCTGTTCAACATCCACGGATGGGACGTCGACGGCACTGCACGGATTTTCCGTGCCAACATCATTACTCCGGGCACCAATGATTTGGTCCCCGGATTCGAGCAGGATCAGGTTTATCTCGATGGATTGAACTCGCAGGACATCAGTTCCCAGGGTGGGGTGATGAAGTTGAATTGGGACTTTGGGGGCTCAATCCTGACCTCGGTCACCGGCTTCGAATCCCTGGACATGTACAGCCGGGGTGATATCGACGGTGGCTGGGGCGCAGCCTTCCTCGGTGAGGGGAACTACGGTCCGGGGTTCATTCCCTTCCCGTCCGAGTCGGCCGGCAGCATCCCCGATCTCGACCAGTTCACCCAGGAATTCCGCTTGACCAGCGACAATTCGAGCAATCTGAAATGGTTGGCGGGCCTGTTCTATTTCAACGAAGAGGTCTCCATCGATAACTTCAGCTACGACACCCTGGCCCCTGGCAATCCCCAAAACGGCTATTCCAACCAGTGGCAGGAAACTACGGCCTACGCCCTTTTCGGATCGTTGGACTATAGGATCAACGAGCTGTGGAATATTATTGCGGGCTTGCGTTTTTCCCACGATGAGAAGGACTTCTGGGTCG
>JAUWTC010000308.1 GCA_030609785.1 Holophagae bacterium | reverse complement strand
ATGCCGTAGGAAACGGAGAGGCCGAGTCCGGTGCCTTTGCCGGTCGGTTTTGTGGTGAAGAACGGGGCAAAGAGCCGAGGAATATCCTCTTCTTCGATCCCGGCGCCGTCATCGCTGACTTTGACCAGAATTTCCGAACCGGTGAACTCGGTCGTCACGGTGATGGCGCCGTGTTTGGTGATCGCCTGGGCGGCGTTCGCAAGCAGATTGGCGAACACCTGGTTGAGCTGGCCGGGGCGGCATTCAAGGGTGGGAAGGTCGCCAAGGTGTTTTTTGACCATGCACTTGTTATGAAGCTCGTTGCTGACGATCTTGAGTGCGACCTCGATTTCGTGATTGATGTCGGCATTTTTGATTTCAGCTTCTGCCGGCCGGGCGAAGTTTTTCAGCCTTTGCACGATGTCTTTGACCCGGTCAAGCCCCGTGATCGACTCCTGAAGGATCTCCTGGGTCTCGGCAAAGAACGGGGCCAGCTGTGGCCGGCTTGGGTCTTTGGTCACAGATAACTGGCCGGCCGGATTGTCTTGGATCTCCTTGATATCGTCGATAAGGGTCTCGAGGTTGCTCATGACGTAGCCGACCGGATTGTTGATTTCATGGGCGACCCCCGCAGCCAGCTGGCCGAGGAAAGCCATCTTCTCCGAGTGAATGAGCTGCTGTTGGTTTTCCACCAGGCGTTGATGTGCCTCCATGAGCTCTTCCTTTGACCGTCGTTGTGCCTCTTCCTGCTCGCGCAGCCTGGTGACATCCATGAGGATCGAAATGAAATGAGTGACCTTGCCGTCGTCCTCTCGTACCGGCGAGATGTGCCATTCGCAGTACACCTTGGAGCCGTCCTCTCGCCAACGGATTGTCTCCATGGTGGCGGACCTGCTGTTGCTGTAGCTGTGTTCCAGCAACGAGAATTCCTTTTCGCGAAGGCAGGTCGTGCGAAGCATGCGGAGCGGTTGGCCGACCAGTTCGCGATCGGAGAATCCTGACATGCTCTTGAAGCTGTCGTTGGCAAAGAGAATCATCGGTTCGCCGATTTGCATCCCGGTGTCGGTGATCAGAACGCCTTCGTCGGTGCTTCGGACGGCGGCGGCGAGCAGGAGGGGGAAGGCTGCGGTCTCGGAGATGAGGCCTTTTGGGCCACGTTTTTTGAGTTGCAATGCATGATCAAATGCGATTGTCCCGAAGGCCAGCCCAGCCAGCAGAAAGCTGAGAGTGAGCCTGTGTTGAACCGCCGTGTATCGCCGATCCAACTCGGACTGGAGGTGCAGGGAGGCTTCGATCATGAGGCGGGAGGCTCCGCCTAGCTGGACCCCCGTCTCCCTCTGCGCCGGCGAAACGTCTGGTGTCGCGAGAGCACGCCGCTCGAGGGCTCGTTGGGTCTGGGTCAGCATGGTATCTGATCTGACCAGGATCTCTTGAAGGGCCTTCGTGGATCCCGGGCCGGAGATCACGTTGTTGAGGTCTTGCCGGATGGTTTGGAGGGCGGTCCCCAGAGAGCCTTCGGACGGTTTTGTGCCGGCATGGAGCAGGCTCTGGAGGTCGTTCATCTGTGCGGTTATCCGGTCCAGGCCGGCGACTGCCTGCGCAGAATCCTTGAGCGAACGATGCCCGAGCCATGAATAAACCAGGAGAGCGAGGCAGCCGGCGAGGGCGGTCAGTGCCAGGAAGCCAAGAATCGAGCGTTTGCCGGCGCCGGCGCCCAAGAGGCCCGGGGCGGTCCGCCGCCAGGTCCGCGATGGTTCCTCGGATGTAGTGCGCACCTTCATCGTTTGGCTGTCGTGCATCTCGTCGGTAGTGTACCGCTTTTCCTCAGAGGCCCGGCCCCCCCCAGGGTTCAACTCAGCCTGAACGCAGGCCCCTGGAACCTGCGACCTGAACCCCTGGTGCGCCTTTCGAAGAGTTCGAGGATACGCTGCTCTTTGGCTATCAATATCAAAGAGGGTCTTGACAAGGAGATAGAAATGCCTTAAATTCTCTTTATGTCTTATAATACTTGTCAGGGTGGTTTTACTTCACAGGGACAGAACCGTCAATATGAAAGGCTGCCTCAGGTGCCTTGGTTTTCTTGGGGGCCGGCCGAAGGGTTGGTCGGGGTGGTCATCAGCCGGGCGCCGAGTTCGCCAGGAGGGTGTAGGGCATTGAATCATTTGTTTTTCTTTCAGATTGGAACGACATTAGGGAAAAGGGAGGTATGACATGCGTGTACGAACAAATCTCAAAGCTGGGCCGAGTGGTGGTGGAGGACAACAATTACCGCCGCCGCCGCCGATTGGTGCCGACGGTTAGGCCCTGACCCCCAAACCGCTTCGAATAGCGAAGCGGGGGTTCAGGTCACTAATTCAGGGAACAGGGGACAGGAAACAGGGCAGGGAAGAGGGCTCCGGGGCGCAGGAGCCTGCATTCGGATAACTGAAAACAAGGAACGGACAACTCCCCGGCGAATCGGTCGGTCACGTTTGGTTTCCGGCTCCGTACGGTTGGGTTGTTCGTGCGGCCGCTTCGGGTCCTGGCGGGTTCGACGCGGTTCTGCTATTGCGAATCACGGTTTGTGGGCTGCGGAGATGGCGAGGGCTCGGGCGGTGGGCGGTCGGGGATGATCCCGACAAACCACGGGAGATCAAACCACCGGGCATTGATCCCGGCCTCGAGGGCCGGCTCGTAGTAACTTCGGGCCTCATCCGGCCGGTCTGCGCTCGCGTAGACGAGGGCCGCGGCGTAGAGGATGTGCGGCGAACCGGGATCCAGGCTCAGAGCCTCTTGAATCGCCTGCAATGCCTCTGTGGTCCGGCCGAGTTGAGCCAGGGCCTGGGCCCGGATCTCGAGCTCTCCGGCGAGCAGAGGTCTCCCCTCGGGCTGCGCGGTGATGGCTCGGTTGTACCACTCCCGAGCCAGGTCGTGGCGTCCCAGCAGCTGGTGGCAATCGGCCATGTTGAGCATCGTCACAGGCAAGCGTGACCCGAGCGCATACGCCCTCTCAAAGCTCACGAGAGCGTCCCCATACCGGTGGAGGAGCAGTTGGGAGGTCCCGAGGGTGGTCAAGTGTTGGGCTTCAGGGGCTGTGGCCACAATCTGTAGGAACAACGCCTCGGCTTGCTCAGGCTCGCCCGAAATCATCTCCAGGTACGCCTGCTCGACCATTACCAGGAGAGTCGACGGGGCGCGCCGATCTGCTTCGGCGAGGTGGTCCCGTGCGGCGTCGGTGTCGCCCAGAAAAAGTTCGATCTTGGCCAGGTTAAGCAGGTTCTTCCACGAGGGGGCTCGCGTAGCGATGGTGGTTAGGATGGTGTGCGCCTCTTCCGCTTGACCCATCTTTTCGGCCAAGCGGGCTCGTTGCTGGGCGGCAGCGAGGTTTGCGGGCTCGATTTTTTCGAGGTTATTGAGGGTGGCCTGGGCTCGTTGGTGATCACCGGCGGCGATGGCGACCTCCGCCTCCGCGAGAAGGGTCCGGAAGTCGGTCGGCGCCATCGCCCTGGCGGCTTGCACGGCTTGTTTCGCCTGCCTGAGGTAAGCGTCGTCATTGGTCATTTCATACAGAAAACGGGCGACCGACGCCTCAAGAACTGCGGCATTGAGAAGCGCGGGCGCCGACTGGCGGATCCGGTGGAGGTCGGCCAGTGTATCGGGCCATGAGAGGTCCGGCGCGGGGTTCATGACACTCTTCCAGGTGACCAGAAAGGCGCTATATGCCTGAGGTTCGGCTGTGACGTGGAAAGCCCCGGGCCGCCTCTTTCGCTGTGGGTAGGCCGACTCGAGATTGGCGGCGATGGTTTCGGCCAGCAGGCGGAGGTTATCGGCGGGCACCTCAATCCGGGCGGCCCAGAGCAGGTGATTTTCTTCCCCGGAGAGACGGCTGATTTCGACCGCGAAGGTGCTCGGGCCGGGTGTGACGGTCATCGTGATCAACTCGTCGGCGGCAACCGCGAGCGCGATTTTGTGAAGATCGCCTGAGATGGCGTCGATTTCCTTGGTGTTGATAACCTGGGCCCCCTCCAGGGTATTCAGAGCGTTCACGGCGGCAAGGCGCAAGCCGGATGCAACGGAGGGGATGCGATCGTCCGTGATGTCGCCGGCCACGATCGGCTTGAGAATCGCAACCGTGAACGGCGGCTGTGGCGGCGAGCGAAGCCCCCACCACCCGGCGGCGACGGCGATGCCGATGGCGAGGGCGATGGCGCCCCAGACCAGAACCCGGCGCCGGCCAGCATCGGGCGCAGCGGTTTGCCCAGTCTCGGCAGCGGCGCCTCGTCGTAAGGCGAGAAGAGCCTGGAGCTCGGAGGCGACCTCAGCAGCGCCCGATGGGCGGGAAGCTGGGTCCTTTTCCAGAAGTTGCATGGTCAACCGCGACAGGTCCGACGGGATCT
>JAUWTC010000155.1 GCA_030609785.1 Holophagae bacterium | reverse complement strand
TCGATGTACAGGCGAAAATCGTCATCTTCTTGGGTGAGGTTGAAGTCGACTCTCTCGTAGTCACCGGTTTCATAAAGATTTTCGAGATCCTGCCGAATCGCCTCCAAGTCAAGTGGATCACCGGGTCGCGTCGTTACCTGGCGCATGACGAATTCCGGATCAGAGGTGGAGCTCGATGTGATCTGAATGGAGCTCACCTTGGCCCCGGAGAAAGACCTTTGTCTTCGCAGTTTCAGGAGGTGGGCCCTGAATGCTTCTTCCGAAACCGAGTACCGGCCGAGATCGGTTGCAGCGGTACGTGCAGCCGCCTCCCCGATGGGCACCATTTCCGAGCCCCTCTCGAATTGAGAAGATCCGAAATCCTCGAGATCCGGCTCGATGAGCACATCAGCCCTGGATGCTTGCTCCTTGACGTTCCTGAGGATCTGTAATCCCATCGCCTGACTGGTGACCTTGGCTATAGACCCCAATTCGTCCCGTTCCAAAAGCGGCTGACCAACATCGACCGCGATGATCACATCGGCACCCATTTCGAGAGCCACGTCGACCGGCAGATTCCGAACCAGCCCACCATCGACCAGGAGGCGATTGTCGATCTGGATCGGCGAGAAGATGCCGGGCAGTGACATGCTGGCCCGCATTGCCTGTCCCAGGTCACCACGGCTCAGTACGACCATTTCACCGTTCTCGAGATCGGTGGCCACCGCCCGGAAGGGTATTGGCAAACTGTCGAAATCATCGATTCCAACGGCCTGAAGGGCCATGAGTTTCAGAGCAAATCCCAGCTTCTGGCCGCTGATCAATCCCGGAGGGACCTGGAAGGAGCCACGATTGAAGCCCGCCTCGAATCGGACCAGAAAGGTCTGGTCGTCCACCTTCTGCCGGTAGGGCAGGTGTCTGCGGGGCGGCCGGTCGTCCAGAACGTCTCGCCAGTCCGTCTTTTCTAAGATTTCTTCCATTTCGGCGGGCGACACCCCGGCTGAATACAAGCCCCCGATAATCGCCCCCATACTGGTTCCGGCAATACAATCGACCGGGATTCGTAGCTCTTCAAGGACCTTGAGGACCCCGACATGAGCGCTTCCGAGGGCGCCGCCTCCACTCAATACCAACCCAATGCGTGGTGGTGGCGATGGTTCCTCCGACTCTGTTGCGAGTCCCGCCGTCCCGAGGAGCGTAAGGAGGAGTCCTGCGGCAAGGCAGGGAATTTTTCTCTTCATGTCCCGAGTGTAGGTGAACCCAAAATTCACCACAAGGCAGTCCAGATACATGTCTCAACGCTGTGGATATCCCCGCGTGACCCTCGAAGCGACGGGCGATTCATCGTCCAGATCAACGAGACATGGGCCACTTCCACCGCCGAGAATCTCTTCACAGGGATGAAGGGCGCAGAGTACAATCAAGAGCTGATATACCGATCCCTCATGGGTGGCCTGATGTGTCTCTGAGAAGACTTCGACGTGCCTCCGTTTCGAATCTCGGGATGGCTGTTGCCCTCCTCGTTGGGTTGGTTGGTGCTTGCGCGTCAGGTGGGCAAAACGTAGATACCCTGCTGGACGGTCCCTCCAATGCTGCATCATTCGAGCTCTTTCCGGGGGTTGTCGCCGATGGCCGACAACCGGCGGTATTTTTGATGCGCCCGGGGGGTGGCATCGAGGCGGTCGATCCTCGTACCGGTGGCCTGATCTGGAGCAGCGGGCTGGCTATCAGGCCTCTTCTCGTAATCGACGGGCAGCTCGTCTCACAGGCTGAGGTGGCTGATCCGAATGGGACGTTTCCGCTGGTTTTCCTCGATGCCCGAGAGGGCGGCAGGGTCACTCTTCGGGCTGAGGTCCCGGTTCCCCGGTACGTTCGGCCCCTCGTTGATCAGGGACTCGGGGTGTCGTTTTCCGTCAGTGCTTGGGAGGAGGACGGAGGCGTCGTCGTGGCCTGGGACTACCTCGAGCGGGATGCTGCCGGGGTGGCCCCGCAGCCCGGGGAATCACCTTGGAGGCACCGCGACGCCGGTGCGGCTCGGGTTGATGTGAAGACCGGGCAGGTGACCCCCCTGGCCGGGGTTGCCGTCCCGGCAGTTCGACCATTGCCCGAAAAGGTGAAACGGCTGCTTGACGCAGGTGAGCTGCGCCAATCTCCTTGGCGAGTTGGCCCGGTCCTCGCGACGACCGTCGATCGGAGCTCCGATGCGGGTCGCCGGCGTGTGGTCCTGCGGCGCTGGCACGCCGAGACCGGAGAACCGCTGCCCGAGGTCGTCCTTCTCGAGGACCGACCCGTCGCTCGAGCGCCTTCGGCCGACCTTCGCCACTTGATGGTGACGAGCCCGCTGCCGGGCGCCGGCGCCGAGCGTTACCTCTGGTCGATCTTCTCCCTGACCACGGGGGAGCGTCTTGGAGAGGTCCGTCGACTGACTTCCGTCCCGCCTTTCTGCGTATTCGGCCACATATTGCTCTACCAATCCCAGCCCTTTGGGCGCCGCATCGAGGGGCGGTGGGTCGAGGAGCCGTTGAAACTTCGGGCCATCGACCTCAGAAACGGCACTGAGGTCTGGAGTCGTCTCGTGCGTGACACGGCCTATCGAGGGCTTCTTCCGCCCAGCCGTTGAATCGGCCAAATTTATTTTGACAGCGGGGCTCCTCGGCATTACGTTTTGAGGTAGGGTTTCGGTCGCAAAATTCGGCAGTCGGATCCGACTCGCCTGGAACCGTCTGCACGGCGTGGACCGCGAGGAGGGGACATGATTCTATTTCGCCTTTTTCTTCCCGAAGTCGAGACCGAAAAGGTCCTTTCGAGCCGCCTCCGAGTCCGCACGGCCATGATCGGTTTGCTGGCCGGGATGCTGATCTGCCCTTTGGGGGTGGCGCAAACAGCTGTGGTCGCGACTCAGGGGACCCCCTCGGACCGTCTGCCGCCCGCCGATGCGCCCGCAACTGCGGCAGGCCACCAGACGCCGGTGCCCGATGACGGCACGTCTGCGGCGCCCGCGCCATCCCGGGGACTCGCCCCTCCCCCCATCGGTGGTGGCCCCTGGGTCGCCCAGGGCCCCGGGCCGGCGATCAACGGGCAGGTGGAGAACGTCAGCCCGAACAACGAGGTTTCGGGAGCGATCCACACCGTCGCCGCCCATCCCTCCGACCCCGACATCCTCTGGGCCGGCGCAGCCAACGGCGGCGTCTGGAAGACCACCAACGCCACAAGTGCCACCCCATCCTGGTCGCCGCTGACCGATGGGGAAACCTCGCTTTCCATCGGTGCACTGGACTTCGATCCCCTGGACCCTAGCCAAGACACACTGGTGGCAGGCATCGGCCGCTACAGCGCGTTCGCCCAGTTCGGGGGCGTGCGGAGCGGGCTGATGAGAACCACCGACGGCGGCGCCCTCTGGACCGCGTTGCCCACCATGACAGGGAGGAACATCTCGGGCGTCGCCGCCCGCGGTCAGACCATTGTCGTGTCGGTGAACACCGCCGACATCTTCACGTGCGGAAGCGGGGGCAATATCGGCATCTGGCGCAGTACCGACGGAGGTGCGACTTTCACAGTGGTAACAGCCGGAGTTCCGGCGAGCGTAGCTTTCGACCTGGCAAGTGACCGTGCCGCTTCAACTGTGCTCTACACCGGAGTCACCTACGGCCCCTCGTGCAGCGGACTTCCCAACGGCATCTACAAGTCCGGCGACACCGGGGTCACGTGGGTCAAGGTCAGCAATGCGGCCATGGATGCGCTCATCGTTGACGGGGTCACCAACAACATCGAAATCGCCGCCGACGGCCTCGACGTCTTTGTCGACATCATTCAGTCGGGTCAGCCCGTGGGGATCTTCCACTCGGCCAACGGCGGTTCGACCTGGGCCGCCATGGATCTCCCGCGCACCCCCGAGGGCTCGCCGGCGGGCATCGGTCTCCTCACGCCAGGCGCACCCATCGTCATCGACACCAGTCCTACGCCGCACGGTCTGTCGACCGGTATGGAAGTAGAGATTACGGGCGTTGGCGGTACAGTCGGCGCCAACGGCGTGTGGCGCATCACCGTAACCAGCTCGACGAAGTTTTGGCTGGACAACAGCTCGGATTTCACACCGTGGACGCCGGGCACCGGAAACTGGGTCAAAGTGGCGGGCCTCAGCCCCAGGGTGAAGCCGGGCGCCCAGGGCGCCATCCACGCTTCCATTCGAACGGATCCGACGATACCGAGCACGGTCTTTGTGGGCGGTGACCGGCAGGACATGCCCTTTCCCAACTTCCTCGGGGCACTGGACTACTCCGGCCGCCTCTTCCGCGGAGACGGCACCATTGCCCCGACCGGCGCGATCCCGTCGCCGCAGTGGGATCACATCACCCACTCAAACGCCGTCGCCGCGATTCCGAACGGAGGAACGGCCGGCTCCAGCGCACCGCACGCCGACTCCCGCGAGATGGTCTTTGATGCCAATGGCGACCTCATCGAGGTGGATGATGGTGGGATCTACCGCCTTACCAATCCGGCGAGCAACACCGGCGACTGGTTCTCGATCAACGGCAACATCCAGGTCACCGAGATTCACGATGTGGCCTACGACGCGGTGTCGCGCATCATCATCAGCGGGAACCAGGACACCGGCACGACCCAGCAACAGAGCGCCGGGAGCTTGACCTGGGACAGCGTTCACACAGCGGACGGCGGCGATGTGGCGGTGGATGACACATCGATCGTCGGAATATCCACTCGCTACTCGAGCTTCCAGAATCTGACGACGTTTCGCCGCCGCGAGTACGATGCGACCAACGTGCTGCAGAGTGAAATTTTCCCGACCCTGAATGTACAATCGGGCGTACCGCTTTTGACCAGTTTCCTCACCCCGGTGGAACTCAACGCCAACATGCAGACCCGATTGGTCATCGGCGGCTGCAACGCGGTGTATGAGTCGTGGGATCAAGGGGACAATCTGGATCAAATTACCGGACTGCTCGACTCGGGTTGTGCCTTCGGGGGCCTCTTCCCGCTCCCGCAGAACGCCATCGCCTATGGTGGGCGGTCAGGCGGCATGGATATCGACGACGTGCTCTACGTGGGCAGCCTCACCGATGTTTACTTGCGCTCTGCGCCCTTCCCTACGCCGTTGAGCCAGCTCGCGGCCTATCCGGGGACCGCGACCATCCGTGACGTTGTGATCGACACGAATGAGTGGCGCAACGCCTTCGTGGTCGATACAACTCAGGTGTACTGGACCCCTGACGCCGGCACGACCTGGACCAACATCAGCGGCAACCTGACCGATCCTGGCTTCGAGAGCGCGGCTTTCATCCCAGGCAGCCCGGACGCCCTGGTGGTGGGCGGTCGCGATGGTGTCTTCCAGCTGACCCTGCCTCCGGTGAGTCCGTACGTATGGGGCGAACTCGGTACAGGTTTGCCCAACGCTCCGGTGTGGGACCTCGAATACGACACGAACGTCGGCACTCTGACGGCCGGCACCATGGGCAGAGGCGCCTGGATACTGTTTGTCCGCTACCTGCTGTCGGTGAGCAAGTTGGGCACGGGTTCGGGGACGGTCTCCAGCAGTCCACCGGGCATCAACTGCGGGCCGGTCTGCAACGCCCTCTTCCCAACCGGAACCGGAGTGACCCTGCTTCAGACGGCGTTCGCGGGCTCGACCTTCACCGGCTGGGGAGGTGATGCCGACTGTTCGGACGGTCACGTGACCATGAGCAACGACGTCAACTGCACCGCGATCTTTGAACTCGACACCATGATCATCTTTGTCGACGGCTTCGAATCTGGTGATCATTCCGCCTGGTCGGGTTCAATGGGCGGGTAGTGTATCCCGCCTGAATTGGTGGTGAGAGATCGGCGAGTCATTTTTGTTGCTGGCTAGGCGCGACGACGAATGTGTAGCCTTGCCCTACGTTGAGGAGGAGCAACGCCGCCAGCGATGAAAATGGCCGCTGAGAATCCCAAGCAATTCAGGCGGGATACACTTGCAGCACCCAACAGTGGGTGGTCAGACCGAGGGGGATAACTCTATAATTGGCTCATGATGAAAATTCAGACTCTCATCCGTGCCGCCGCAGCGTTGGTCCTGTGCACCATGATCGGCTGTTCGACTGTGACGTCAGTCAACCCGATAGGACGGGTGCTCGAAATCGATCTCAGTGCCGAACTGACCGGCACCTGGATGGGTACCGAAGGCAATCAGCTGCAGATTCATTGCGACAGCGCCGGGCATTTGACCTACGCAGTGACCGAGTGGAAGGATGATCAGGGAACATTCGTACTCGAGACCGGTGATGGTGTGCTGAGATCGATCGGCGATCGGGTCTTCTTCAATTACGTCGAAGATCAAGAGGCCGAGCATCCGACCCACAGTTTCCTTCTTCTTCGCGCCATGGACGGACAGCTGGTCGTCTGGTTGCCGAACGTCGACGAGTTCCGAAAACTCGTTGAAGAGAAGGTGCTCATCGGTGACCTCGAAGAGGGTTCTC
>JAUWTC010000239.1 GCA_030609785.1 Holophagae bacterium | reverse complement strand
TTGGTGGTACCGTCAATTCCTGCCGGGTATTAGCCGACAAGCTCTTCTTCCCACCTGACAGGAGTTTACAACCCGAAGGCCGTCATCCTCCACGCGGCGTCGCTGGGTCAGGCTTGCGCCCATTGCCCAAAATTCCCCACTGCTGCCTCCCGTAGGAGTCTGGGCCGTGTCTCAGTCCCAATGTGGCCGTTCACCCTCTCAGGCCGGCTACCGATCGCAGCCTTGGTGAGCCATTACCTCACCAACAAGCTAATCGGACGCGGGCCCATCCAGAGGCGACAGGTCCCGAAGGAGCCCCGCCTTTCCCCTCGACGACTTCCGTCATCGAGGACTGATGCGGTATTACCCCCGGTTTCCCGAGGCTATCCCCCACCTCTGGGTAGGTTACCCACGCGCTACTCACCCGTTCGCCGCTCGTGTACCCCCGAAGGGGCCTTACCGCTCGACTTGCATGTGTTAGGCACGCCGCCAGCGTTCATTCTGAGCCAGGATCAAACTCTCCAGTTTGAACCTTAACGCTACTCCGAAGAGCAGCGTATTTTCAAAAAATCTCACTAGCTTATTCCATCATTGATTTGCATCATTGACGGTGGTCCGTCTATCGTCTCGATTCAGTTTTCAAAGAGCCTCTTCCCGTGTCGGGCTTATCAGCATAGGGCGTTGGTTTCCGACTGTCAAGTCCAATTTGGATTTTCTTGCCGGGCCTTTCCGCCCCCCTCGTGTTGCCACAAGGAGCGCCAAGATACGGAAGCGTCCCTTGACTGTCAACCCCCTTTTCGGCTTTTTTTCAAAATAATCCAATTACAACCGGCAAGGACGCCTCGGAGTACTGAAACTACGGGATTTAGCCAATATCAATCCAATTCGGTCACACCGGAGAACCAAACACAATCCGTCTGCCCTCGACGTGCCAACTCTCGGAGAGGAGCCGGCGCAACGCCCTGAGGTAGAGCCGATGCTCCTCGTCCAGGATCGCATCCTCCAACTGTTCCACCGACGCGTGGGGCTCAACGGGCACCACCTGTTGCTCGACGATCGGCCCATGATCGAGTTCTGCGTCGACCACATGAACCGTGCAGCCAGTCCAGCGAACACCGTAGTCCCATGCCTGCTCTTGAGCGTGAAGGCCGGGAAAGGCGGGAAGCAACGACGGGTGGATGTTGAGGATTCTCTTCGGAAAGGCCTCGACGAACAGCGGCGACAACAGGCGCATGTACCCGGCCAGGCAGACCCACTGAACTCCGGCTGCCTGCAATTCGGCGACAATTGCCCGATCGTGGGCCTCTCGGCTCTCGAAATCCTTTTGAGGCAGGACCCGGCATTCAAGGCCCCGGCCACGAGCCCAGCCGATCCCGGCCGCATCCTGCCTGTTGCTGATCACCCGCGCAACCGCAGCCGGCACCTCGCCCGACTCACAGGCCTCGACGATGGCCTTCATGTTGGAACCCCTGCCGGAGATCAAGATGCCAAGTCGTGTCTTCGATTCTGTCATAAAGGAATTGTAGCGTGCGAATCGTTCTCTTTCTCCCCCAAACAAACAATGTGGCCGCGCGGATGCGCGGCCTCATTGTTTTGTTGTGGTGCCCAGGCGCGGAGTTGACACTGTCTACCGACGGGCACCGGCGGTAGATAGAAGCAAGCACCGCAGGTGCGCAGCAACCCGGACACGCGGATTTTCGCCCCGCTACACCGTGCCTCCGCAGGCTCCGGCACCGCTTCGCTGCGCGGGTCCGCTGCCAATCACTGTGAGGGGACACCCCTCACACTCCCCAGTAGAGCAGCAAACTGAAAATCCCCGCCAGATCATGGCGGGGATCATTCAAAATCAGTGGTGCCCAGGCGCGGAGTTGAACCACGGACACGCGGATTTTCAGTCCGCTGCTCTACCGACTGAGCTACCTGGGCACTCCAGGTCCGGGTTTTATAGCTCACGACCCATCGCCTGTCAACCGCCACCATGCTTGTGGAAGCCCTCCAATTTCCAGCCACTCTGGCCCCCTCCGCCACCTTTCGCTACAATGCGCCCGTGGAAATACTCAAATTCTTTTTGCAAACCGGCTGGATCGCCAAGATCGTCCTGATGGTCCTGGTGATTTTTTCTTTGGGTTCGTGGTCCGTCATCCTGGCAAAGTGGCGAGAGCTTGCCACCGCCAAACGCGCGTCAGAGCGGTTCCTCAAGGGTTTTCGAAACGCCGCCAGGCTCAACGACGTCGCTCAGTCGATTGCCTCGAACCGTGACTCCCCCCTGGCCTCGATGTTTCAGGCCGGTTACACGGAACTCGAAACCCAGATCAAAACGGCGCAAAAGGCCGCAGGCAGTGAAGGGGTCTACCGAATCCGGAGCCTCGACAATGTCGCCAGATCGCTGGAACGCGCGGTCGGGGCCGAGAGGGAACGCCTCCAGCGGGCCCTCCCCATCCTGGCGACGACGGCCAGCGCTACCCCGTTCATCGGCCTCTTCGGCACAGTCTGGGGCATCATGAACACCTTCATGGCGATCGGAGCCACGGGGTCCACCTCGATCACGACGGTGGCCCCCGGTATCGCGGAAGCGCTGGTCAACACTGCCGCAGGGCTGGCGGCCGCCATTCCGGCGGTGGTCGCGTACAACCACCTTCTGGCGAAAATCCGCAAGCTCAACCGGATGATGGACGACTTCATGTTGGAATTCCTCAACCTGGTCGAACGGAACTTCACCTGATGGCCGGACGGATTTCTTCTTCCGACCTCGAAGACCTGGCGGAGATCAACGTCACACCGTTGGTCGACGTGATGCTGGTGCTGCTGATCATCTTCATCATCACAGCACCAATGCTGGCCCAGGGTCTCAAGGTCAACCTTCCGAAGCAGAACGCCCCTTCTCTGGCCGACAAGGGCCCGGAACCGCTGATCCTGACCATCACATCCGACCGCGTGATCCTGATCGGTGACGACCCGATCCACCTCCAATTGCTGCCGGATCGCATCGGCGCCCTCCTCGGAGGCCAGGCACGACCGGTCTACCTCAAGGTGGATGAAAGCGTTGCATACGGAGAGGTCATTCGGGTAATGGCCGTCCTCCATTCGGTCGGAGTGGAACAGATCGGAATGGTCACCCGCCCAGAGGTTCAGTGAGTGGACCCCGTATCCAGGACCCTGGCCGAGATTGAACGGCACCGACCGCGACTCTTGCCGTTCATGGCCCTGGCCCTGGTCCTGCATGCCGGGCTCATCTCGGCAGTGTTCTTGATTGGCATTTTCAAGCCCGGCCCACGAGCAGCCCACCTCCCCACGGTGTCAGTCCGACTGATTCGGGAACCGGCGCCCCAGCAGCGCCCGTCGGCGCCGGCTGCTCGTCCTCAGTCTGTAGCAACGCCGATGCCTGAGCCCACCGCTCCGCCGGCAGCGACTCCGGCCCCCCAGCCGACGGCCGTCCCGGCCAGACCTCCGGGAGACATCGAGCCTCAAGCCAGCGAGGACGCCATGCCGGCCATAGGAGCGAAGACCACACCCGCTCCGACACCTCAGCCCCAACCAGCTGCCCCAGGCACGGGCGGCAGAGGCGGACTGAGTCTCGGGGGAAGTGGCGATGCCGAGGGGGAATCCGGCATTCCCTCGGATTTCCAGTTCACCTATTACATCGATCGAATGCTCGCCCTGATCGAATCCCGTTGGTACAAGCCGCCGGTCCCCCTTGGCACCGGCGCTCGGGCGCGCTTCACAATTCTCCGCGACGGAAGACTCAAAGGTATCGCCCTGGAGGAGACTTCCGGCTACCCGACCTTTGATCGCGCCATCCTGCGCGCCCTGTATGCCGCCAACCCCCTCCCACCGTTGCCCCCCGCCTACCTGAAATCCAGTTTGACCGTACACCTGAGGTTCGCCAACAATGGGTGATCGACACAACCACAGACGGAGTTACGAATGACATCAAAAACCGCCGCTCGATTCCTGGCACTCCTGGGCCTTTCGGCCCTGATCGCCCTTCCCGCCGCCGCACAGGGTGACGACCTCTACCTGGAAATCACCCAGCCCGGGCTGCGCCGTGTTGCCGTCGCAACGCCTCCGCTCTTGATCCTGCCCGGAACTCCGATCGATATCGCGCAGCCCTTCCAGGAAACACTTAACGCCGACCTCCGGGCGGCAGCGCCGATCGCGGTCGTCGACCCGCGGCTCTATTCCCTGATCGAGGACGACCCCCGGCCCGAGGTCCTCCACCAGCGCTGGCGTTCGATCGGCGCACAATTCCTCCTCACCGGCACCATCGTTCGGGCCGGAGGCCAGGTGGTCGTCGAGGCCCGCCTGGTTGATCTGGTCTCCGGGGAACTGGCCTTCGCCAAAAGGTATCGCGCCGGCATCTCGGCAACGTCGGTCGCAGCTCACACTATCGCCAACGATCTGGTACAGGTCTTCACCGGCAGACCAGGCCCCTTCCTGTCCAGAATTGCCTTCGTTTCCGACCGCTCAGGCCAAACCGAACTCTGGATGATGAACTGGGACGGCGCCAACCCCAGACAGCTGACCAAGCACGGCTCGATCGCCCTGGCGCCGACGTGGTCGCCCGATGGACGCCATCTGGTCTTCACGTCCTTCCTCAGAGGAACGCCGGCACTCTACCTGCTGACCCCGGCGGAAGGCTATCTTAAACTCCTGTGGGACAAGGGAGGGGTCAACTCATCGGCCGCATTTTCTCCCGATGGAAAAAGCATTGCCTTCGCATCCAGCATCAACGGCAATGTCGACATCTGGGTCATGCCGACCGAAGGAGGCGCGGGACATCGCCTGACCACCGCCAAGGCGATCGACACGCAGCCGACTTGGGCCCCCAACGGTCGCCAGATAGCATTCACGTCGGCCCGATCAGGTTCACCCCAGATTTATCAGATGGATATCGACGGCACCAACGTTCGTCGCCTGACCTTCGGTGGAGGGTTTCACGATGAGGCGACCTTCTCGGAAGACGGCATGAGAATCGTATGCACAACCAGAGTCGGCGCCGTCTTTCAAATCGCAACCGTCGACATCATCACCGGAAAACGCACAGTCATTCCCGGCCCCGGAAGCAACGAAAGCCCAACCTTTTCGCCGGACGGCTCGATGATCGCATTCGAGAGCAGTCGCTCCGGCATGCCCCAGATCTTCAT
>JAUWTC010000264.1 GCA_030609785.1 Holophagae bacterium | reverse complement strand
CGGGACGGTTTGATGTCCAAAGGCGATATCGACGCGATCGAGGAGAGCTTCCAGTTGGCTCGGGTAGCCGTCGAACAGGCCCAGGACAACCAGGAACTGACCCGTCAGGGCCGCGTTACCGGCACGACGACACAGGTCGAAACGACAATCCGGGCCAACGCCTCAGGGACTGTGCTGTCGCGAGTGGTCAGCGCCGGCGACCCGATCGTACCCCTGACCTCGTACCAGCCCGGTACGGAAATGGCCACCATCGCCGACATGAGCGATCTGATCTTCAAGGGCACGGTCGACGAGATCGACGTCGGCAAGATCACCGTCGGCATGTCCTGCCGCATCAAGGTCGGCGCCCTACCGGAGGCGATCGTCACCGGAACGCTGTCTCGGATCGCCCCTCAGGCCCAACGCTCTGAGGGCGCCACACTATTCGACGTCGAGATTGAACTGGACCCCAACCAGGACATCCTCCTTCGGGCCGGCTACTCGGCCAATGCCGATGTCGTCATCCGTGAGAAGACCGATATCGTCATGATCCCCGAACGCCTGCTGTTATTTGAGGATGACGGGGCCTCGACCTTCGTCGAGTTGCCCGGTGATGGGCCGGAAGCCGAGCCGGTCAAGGTCGCCGTTGAACTGGGTCTCTCGGACGGCCTCAACGTAGAGATCCTCTCCGGACTCACCGACGGCGATCAGATCGTGCAGAGGCCACCTCGGGAAATCAATTGATTCATGACCGGCTTCGGTTCTTTCTTCATGCAGCTGGTTCGGGACGTGTGGACCCAGAAGCTGCGGACCTTTTTGACCGCCTTCGGCATCGTGTGGGGCACCGTAGCGGTCAGCCTTTTGCTGGCCTTCGGCCAAGGCCTCTACATCCACCAGACACGGAGTTTCGCCGGTCTCGGCGATCGCATCGTGATCGCCTGGCCCTCGAGAACCTCCCTGCCCTTCGAGGGCCTGGGCAAGGGCCGACGCATTCGCCTTGACGAGAGTGACATTGATTTCCTCAGGGCTCAGGTGCCGGCCATCAAGGCCATCTCCAGCGAATACGCTGAAGGACTCCAGGTCCGATTCGGCGATCGCACCCGGTCAGTCGACATTTCAGGCGTCACGCCGGTTTTCGGCGTCATGCGCAATCTGATCCCTACAGAGGGCGGACGATTCATCAACCCGGTCGACATGGACCAGCGGCGGCGAGTGGTCTTTGTCGGCAACGAAATCGCCGAGGATCTGTTCGGCGAGAGCGATCCAGTCGGTCAGACTCTTTTCATCCACGGCTCCCCCTTCCAGGTCGTCGGAGTCCTCTTGGCCAAGGACCAGGACTCCTCATATTCCGGCCGCGACCACTCGATGATGTTCATCCCGGGAAGCACCTATCGCGCCCTGACCGGGCAGCGATACATCAATCTGTTCATCTTCAAGGCCGCGACGCCCGACCTCAACGCCGCTCTGACCCGGGATGTCACCGCTGCCCTCGGTGGCCGAAAGCGTTTCGACCCCACCGACACCCAGGCGGTCCAGGTATGGGACACGACCGAAATGTTCGTCTTCTTCGACGCCTTCATGCTGGGATTCAATGTCTTCCTCGGGCTGATGGGTGTGCTGACCCTGGTCGTCGGCGGCATTGGAGTCTCCAACATCATGAACGTCGTCGTCGAGGAGCGAACGCGAGAGATTGGAATCAAGATGGCCCTCGGCGCACGCTCACGCGTCATTCTCAGCCAGTTCATGTTGGAGACCATGGTTTTGACCGGCGTCGGCGGGGCTATCGGTCTGGCCATCAGCTACGGCCTGGTTGCAATTTTCCCCCACTTCGGCCTGAGCGAGTTTCTCGGCAACCCCGTCTTAGAACCGCAGACAGCTTTCTTGACCGCCGGTCTCCTGGGCGTTGTCGGCTTCCTCGCAGGATTCTTCCCTGCGCGCGATGCCGCCGGGCTGGACCCTGTCACCGCGATGAAGGCCTGACCATGGGCGCCATGGACATTTCCGTCATCACCCAACTCTTCGCCAAGGCGTCCAGCTTGCAACGCAAACGGGCCGTCCTGACTGTCGCGGCGATCGCATGGGGCACCGTCGCCATATTGATGCTGCTGTCTTTCGGGCAGGGGCTGCGGGATCAACTGGTGCGAGGAAAACACGGTATGGGAGAAAACCTCGCGGTCTGGTGGCCCGGAGAAACCACCAAGGTCTGGGAGGGTCTCCCCCAGGGCCGAGCGATTCGCCCCCGAATGGACGACATCAACTATCTCCGGGGTCGAATGCCCACAGCTTCAAACGTCGTCGGAGAGATCACCTCCTGGCAGACGACCCTGACCTGGGGCACGACGACGGTGTCCAACCGAGTCACCGGCGTCAACTGGGAATTTGGCGAAATGCGCTACCACTGGCCCCGCGCTGGAGGGCGTTTCATCAACACCCGTGACGAGGCGGAGAAACGGCGCGTCATCTTTCTCGGCAACGAACTGGCCGAGGACATCTTCGGCGACCTCGAGCCGGTCGGGGAGACCTTGCTGGTCAACCAGGCGCCCTACCTGGTGATCGGAGTGATGCAACGCAAGATCCAGATGGGCACCTACAAGGGACCCGACGAGGGCAACGCCGTCATCCCGATCACGACCTTCGCCTCGCAGTTCGGTCGGCAGCAGTTGAGCAATATCGTCTACAAGGTCAGCAGACCCGAAGATATGCCCCAGGCACAGCGGGAGTTCAATGAGGGTCTGGCGGCCAAGTTCCGCTTTGACCCCACGGACGAGGCCGTGACGGGCGTCTGGGACACCGCGCGGGGGGCGGAGATCATGGACCAGTCGATGCTGGGAATGCAGATTTTCCTCGGCATCATCGGCGCCCTGACCCTGCTGATCGGCGGCATCGGCGTCGCCAATATCATGTACGCCGTCGTCAAGGAAAAGACCCGGGAGATCGGGGTCCAGATGGCCCTGGGCGCCCACCGGAGCTGGATCACATGGCCCTTCGTCTTGCAGGGCGTCGCCTACACCCTGCTCGGCGGAGTCTTCGGCATGGTCATCGCCCTCGTTCTGGTCTCATTGATCGCCCTGGTGCCGGTCGAGGGAAACCAGGCGCTCGAGTTCCTCGGCAAGCCGACCCTGTCGTGGCACATCGCAGCAGCGACCGCCCTCATTCTGGGAGGCGTCGGCGTCGCCGCTGGATATTTCCCTGCGCGTCGTGCCGCCAGCATCGACCCCGCCGAAACCCTGAGGTACGAATGATGAAAAGCCATCAGCTGAAGCAGCCGAGCAGGTCTGGAGCGCACCCACAAGGCCAAGGGAATAATTTGAACCGCCAAGACGCAAAGAGCGCGAAGGGGTTTGTTTTCAAGGAATACTTTCTCTTTGCGTTCTTCGCGTCTTCGCGGTTTAATTCTCTTCGTTCCTTTTTCCACCCATTCCCCGAGGCTCTCAAAACGCACGGGTTCCGCCGATCGGAAGGATGAAACCATGAACTGGGCACTTCCCAAGAGACGCGCAGCCGCCCCACCCTCAAACGGTCACATCATCCAGATGCGGGCGATCCGCAAGGTCTATGACACCGGGAAGATCCAGGTCGAGGCCTTGCGCGGGATCGATTTCGAGGTCTGCCGCGGCGAATTCGTCGCCGTTGTCGGACCCTCGGGCTCCGGAAAATCGACGCTGCTCAACCTGCTGGGCTGCCTCGATACGCCTTCAGGCGGAGACTACCTGCTGGGCGGCGAGCCCGTCGCCGGTCTGGACAAGGACCGCCTGGCCGACGTGCGCAATCGGCGGGTCGGCTTCGTCTTCCAGAATTTCAACCTCCTGCCGCAGCTGACCGCGTTGGAAAACGTCGAGATGCCAATGCTCTTCGGGGGTATCGGGCGTAAAGAGCGTCGCCGACGAGCTGTCGAGGGTCTCGAGAAAGTCGGTCTGGGAGATCGTATCGACCACAGGCCGACCGAGCTGTCGGGCGGCCAGATGCAACGGGTCGCCATCGCTCGCGCCCTGGCCATGGAACCCGATATTCTCCTGGCCGACGAACCAACCGGCAATCTAGACACCAGTTCCGGGACCGACGTCCTGTCCCTGCTGGAAGAACTCTGGAACCAGGGCAGCACCCTGATTGTCGTCACCCACGACACCGCCATGGCCCGCAGAGCCAATCGGGTAATCGAAATTCGAGATGGTCTCGTGGTTGACGATCAACGAACGTCGACCGCCCGGGACAGCGCAGCATCCAGCGACGGCACGGCGAACTGATAGCCCGCCCGTTCCAGGACCTTCGGCTGGACACGCGCACTGGACAACAGCAGGGCGTCGGCCATCTCGCCGGCCAGCAGCCGAACCGCAAAGGCCGGGGCAGGAAGGAAGGCCGGCCGATGGAGGACCCGGCCCAGAGTCCGTGCAAATTCACGGCTGGTCGTCTCTTCCGGCGAGACCAGGTTGACGGGTCCGGAGATGTCGTCCCGGTCCAGGGCGAAGGCGACGGTTTCGACCACATCGTCCATCGCAATCCACGGCCACCACTGACGACCGGTGCCGATCGGACCGCCCAGTCCCATTTTGAACGGCACCAGCATCCGGCCGAGGGCGCCACCCAATCCCACCACCATGCCAAGCCGGAGCAAGACGACACGGATACCGGCTCCAGCAGCCGGTCGCGCGGCATCCTCCCACTCGCCCGTCAGATCCGCCAGGAATCCGGCACCCGCAGAGGCTTCCTCAGTCAAGAACTCATCGCCTCGATCGCCGTAAATACCCACCGCCGAGGCATTGATCAACACCTTCGGGGGTTGGCTCATCGAAACCATGGTCTCGACCAGAAGTCTCGTAGACTGGAGGCGGCTCAAGCGCAGTTCGTTCTTGTATGCCG
>JAUWTC010000413.1 GCA_030609785.1 Holophagae bacterium | reverse complement strand
CGGACGAGGACTTCAGCTGCTGCCGGCACGCCGGATTCGGCCCATCCGGAGGCGATAGTCTCGAGGGTCGCCATGGCCTGATCGATGGAGGTTCCCATGCTGCATGAAGCCTGTGTGACGGGTTCGGCAACGGCGGGATCGATCTCGTACAGGGCGGGAACGATGGCATTTTCCTCCCCTGTTTCGGCGGTTGCCTGGGCCGGTTCGGGTTCTATTGTGGTCGATGCTGCAGCGGCGACAGTGACCGGGCGGACCGAAATTGCCAGCGATCCCCAGTGGGACCAGAGGAAGGCGCCGGCGGTGATCAGGGTTACGAGAACTACGACGATAACGGTGAATCTGTCATCTTTGGCCATGGTGGGCCTCCTTTCGTTGATTCAACGATCTCGCCCCGGCGAGGCGCAGATACGGCGATGTTTTGGCGATTCGAGGATTTTTGGGGCAGAAATGAGGCACGTCGATCGACCGACGTCCCCAAACATCGGGCACGGGAACGGGAACGGGCTCGGGTTTTGGGTCCACCGCTTCACTTTTGGTCCGGACTCGCCGGGTCGGCAGGGGTACAATGCCGATTCCGGAGGTAGTGATGTTCGATGTAAAGAAACTCCTTATTGATGTCTTCGACCCGCAAGAGGGTGAAAAAGTGACGGTAATGGTTGATGTGCCGCGCGAGGGCGTTGCCGATGATGAAGGCTGGCAGGCCCGCCGGGTGATGGCGGCCGAGTGGCGTGATGCTCTGGTCGATTTGGCCGAGGATCGAGGGTTCACGGTCAATCCGCTGCTGGAGTTTCCGGCGACTGGGGGGAACAACGCTGATCTCCCATCGACCGGTCAACAGGGTGAGGAGGTGGTCGATCTGACGGCCGCTCTGCAGGCTTCGACCCTGGTGCTTGCCATGACCCAATTCTCCGCGACAGCGCCTCTGGCCAACCTGGCCGATGCCAACGAGGACTTTCGGGCAGCGTCGATGCCCGGTGTCGAGAAGAGGATGGAAGGCACGGCCCTGGCTGCGGACTATTCAAAAGTCGCCGCGCGCTGCGCTGCAATCGAGGACATCATGCGGGGCGCGGTCGTGTGCGACGTGATCTTTTCGACCGGCCATCGCTGTCTCTTCGACCTGCGGCACCGGACCCCAGAAAAGGACGACGGCTTCCTGCCTCGGGGCAAGGAGGGCGACCGGATCATCAATCTGCCCTCTGGAGAGACCTTCGTCGTGCCCTACGAGGGTGAGTTGGAGGCGGTGCCGTCGTGGACCGCGGGTACGATTCCAGTGATGGAGGATGACGAGATGGTCCTCTTCCACGTTGCCGCCAATCAAGTGATCATGGTCGAGGGTGACGGCCCGGTGGCCGAGCGCTACGGCGCCTTCTTCGACGATGATCCGGCTCGGGCCAACATTGCTGAGGTCGCTTTCGGCGTCAACGACAAGGCCGAGGTCACCGGATGTGTGCTTGAGGACGAAAAGGCTGGATTCCATTGGGCCTTCGGCCGATCGGACCATCTGGGTGGGGTTGTCGGCGTCGAGGACTTCGAAAGCCCCGAGACCGTGATTCACCAGGATATCGTCTACGCCGAGGGCAATCCGATCCAGGTGGAGCACGCCGTATTGGTGCATCCTGACGGGCGCAGGGTCCCGGTCATCGAAGACGCCAAATACCTGGTGTAAGCTTGACGCTGGACAAAGGAACGGAGACACCATGAGCGAGAAGTACACGTTGTTTGAAGCACTGGACCAGGACGGGCCTTACGCGGTATGGGATTTGATGACTGAGGACGAACGCCGACTGGCTGCGAAGACCCTGTGGCGGGATGCCGACCACGAAGCGCGGACCGTCTTGGAAACCACCTTGGCCAAGGAACTCAAGTTCCGGCCGCACGCCCTGCGGAAACTCCCGGTAGAGAAGTTGGCGGCCCGCTTGGTGCGCATGGCGCCGGACATGCCGGACACCTTGCTCTTTCAGTTTCTCTTCTACCTCCATATGGGCGAGCGCCGCCCGTTGATGGTTGAGTTCCTCGACTCGGTGGGCGTGCCCCACGAAGACGGTGTCCTCAATCTCCCGGAAGACGCTGAATCGCCGGCGAAGGACAAGGTCGAGAAGGCCGGCAGGGACCTGCTCGAGGCGCACGACCATGAGGCGCTGGTCTACTTGTCGACCCTGATGGTCGCGGACAAACAACTGTGGGAGGGTCTCGAGCCCGTGCTCAAGGAGAAAGAGGCTGGGGAGTTGTCAGCTCTCAGCGGAGTCGAGAAGGCACGCGGGCCCGCTGCACCCATTTTCACGGGGGACAAGTAGGTACACCCCCCCTGGCGGCCGGCCGCAGTAGGTCATACCGGGATATTGCAGGCGTCCAGGCTCTCAGTTGAAGCGGTGGAGTGGTTGACCGGGCCTCTGTCCTACAGGATCCGATAGGTTGCGCTGTTTCGATCGGTTTCATGCACGGTGACGCGTGAGAGTTTGATGGCCTCAGGGAGTCGGTCAGCCACGCGGTCGAAGAATACTCGAGCGAGGTTCTCGGCGCTGGGGATGATCCCCTCGAGCCAGGGGACCTCAATATTGAGGAAACGGTGGTCGACCTCGTCGATGATGCGTTCCCGCAGGATGTCCTTGAGAATCTTCATGTCAATCAGGTAGCCGATCTCTGAGTCGACCGGACCCTCGACGGTGACCTCAAGCACGTAGTTGTGGCCGTGGCCGTGGGGATTGTTGCACTTGCCGTAGGTTTCCCGGTTCCAGCTGTCGGATTGTGTCGGATTGTGGAGCCGGTGGGCGGCCTCGAAATACACCTTGACGGTCACTGATGTGGGCATGGGGCTATTATAGCGCCTCGATGATTGCACAAGCCATTGAGGGTTTAGGGGTTAGGATTTAGGGGTTAGGAAACGGCAGCCAGGGGTAGCGCCGCACCCTTTTCCCTAACCCCTAACCCCTAATCCCTCCTTCAGCGAACTCAGATCTTGCAGGGACGCTCAAACCCCAGTACTGTCCCAAACCATGGACCAGTACACGACGACCACCACCGGCCGGCCCGTTCGCATGAACCGGCTT
>JAUWTC010000201.1 GCA_030609785.1 Holophagae bacterium | reverse complement strand
TCGGCGGTCAAGACCACCGACCTCAAGGTCCACGTGGTGTTCCCGGATGCGTTCAAGGAGGAGCATGTGATCTCCTTGAAGTTCTTCACGCCGGCTGGGCATCTCTACCGTCAGATCGACGTTCCCGTGACTCCGGAGATCGGCCGCGGGGGGACGCAGACCCGGCGGCTTCCGGGCTATCCCTATCCGGTGACGGTGGTGGCGCCCGAGGTACGTCGTATCGAAGGAGAGCTGACGCCTTCGATCGAGGTTCGCTTCCCAGTTGGGGGTACTTCGATCGTCTCCAGCTCGCTCTACGGCATGTGGCGGGTCAACGGCATGGTCGACGGGGTGGCGCTACGGTGCTTCCGCCCCATGAGTTTCGGCATCGGGCAGTAGGCTCTATCTGGTATACAATTACGGCCCTGTCCAACTGGAGATGGGCGAGAGTTGGAGTGATGGATGGAGATTAAGAGAATTCAAGGGGCAGCGTGGCGCAAGGTCGGTGACGAGATGGTCGTAATTCACCTCGCCCGGCACAGAATTTTCGGTCTGGACGGCGCCGCCGGACGGATCTGGGAAGCCCTGTCCGAACCTCAGGATATGAAGACCCTCGAGGCGATCGCCTCCGAAGGCGCGCCGGAGGGCGCCGACGTCATCGACGCCGTCCATCTTTTTGTTGCCGATCTGGCTGAAGAGGGCCTGGTTGATGTTGCCGGCGAATTGTCCGAAGCCTCCAAGAGCGATACCGTCGTCGACTTTCCCCGAATTGAGTGGCGGGAAGAGCTTCAGCAGTTTGCAGGCCAGTGCCATCTGGTGCCGGGCCAAAGTCACCAGTGCAACCAGCACCCGGGGGGGTCGTGAAGCTGCCGTTCGAGATCAGCGAAAACCGGGCTCAATCCGAATTTCTCCCACCGGCCGTCGCTCCAGACGGCCGGTTGTCGATTGACCTGGCCGGTACGATTGTCGAGATCAAGAGTGGCAGCGGATCCTGGCTAGGCGAGGCCCGTGATCGATACGGCTCATTCGTGTGTGACGAGGCAAGGCCTGAGATCACGATCACCCACACGGGTGACGAAGCCACGATGACGGCGCAGCACGGGTGCCTATCGATCGTTCACCCCGGCGGGCGAAGCGCCCAGGTTGCTGCGAGGCAAGGGACCGACGTGCTCGACGGTGTCCTGCGAACACTCTTGCCCTCGGTCATCGCCCCGGACTTGATGGTGCATGGCGCCCTGCTCAGTGACGGAAAGCGGGGTTTTCTGTGCTGCGGCATCAGTGGTTCCGGTAAGAGCACCATGGCGGCGCTTTTCCCCGAAGCGGCGCTGTGCGATGAAATGGTTCGGCTGGCTGCCGGCACGGAGGTCGAGGTGCGGTCGCTGCCGTTCTGGCAGGCTCGGCCCGGGGTGGTTCCCCTCGCGGCGGTTTTCATCATCGAGCACGGCGCTGAACATCGGCGGATACCGCTGGCTGAGTTCGAGGCCATCCAGGAACTGAGGCGGCATATCTATTGGCCGGTCGAGCATCCCGCCCTGATGCGTGAGTCGTTCAAAGCGTTGACGGATATTTGTCGGGACACCCCGGTCTTTCGCCTGGCCTTCTGGCCCGATCCTTCAGTGTGGGCCACGATGACGGAAGGCCTCTGATGGATAGAACCCCCCACTTCAGCCGGTTGGTCGGGCGCGCGGCCAAGGAGTGCATCCCCCTCGAGGTCGTCATCGAACTGACCCACCACTGCAATTTTCGCTGCCGGCACTGTTACATTCCGGATTTCCAGGCGCCGGATTTGCTGACCACCGAACGGGTGATGGAACTCCTGGACGAGCTGGCGGATATGGGAACCCTGTACCTGGTCTTCACCGGGGGCGAGTTCCTCCTGCGCAAGGACTGGTTCGAGATCGTGTGTCGAGCCCGGGAGTTGGGTTTCTCCCTGGCAGTGTTGACCAACGGGGCGTTGATCGACGAAGAGATTGCCGACCAGTTGGCTGAGGTACAGGCCTATGTCGAGATCAGTTTCTATGCCAACGACCGGGAGGTCTTCGAGGCGATCACGCAGAAGGCGGGGTCGTTCGACGCGACCCTGCGGGGTATCGAGTTTGTGCGGGAGCGGGGCCTCCAGTTGGAACTCAATATCCCGGTGATGACCCTCAACCGCGAAAGCTACCGTGGGGCTTTGGACTTCGCCCGTGAGATCGACGCGGTGGGGAGTTCGTTCGCCAAGATCCTGTCCAAGAAGGATGGCGATCCCGAACCGATAAAGATGCGGTTGCCCGATGAGGCCCTGCCGACGATCTTCGCTGAAAGCCCTGACCTGGTCTGTGGGGTTGAGGCTGTAGATCCTGATCGCGAGGGAGGCCCTCTGTGTGCGGCCGGCGTGCGCTACGCCAATATCACCTCGGGCGGGGACGTTCTGGCCTGCAACATCATGCCGGTGGTGGCCGGCAATGTGCTCGAGACCTCCTTCCGCGAGGTCTGGGAGAACTCGCCGTGGTTTGAGAAACTCCGGGGGATCACCCGAGCTGATTTGGAGACGTGCTCGACCTGCGACAAGTACGCCTACTGCGGGCGCTGTCCCGCCCAGGCCCTGGTGGAAGATGGTGATCTGATGGGTCCCTCCAAAGACGCCTGCGCCCAGGCCGAGGCCAAGGAAGAAGCGTGGAGGCGAGGGGCGTGATGGCGAAAGGCCTCGTGATGCCTTTCGTGGTGATCATGGCCGCCATGAGAGTTGCCTGGTTGTGCCGGCGACTGCCTTTGGATCAACTGGTTGAGCGCATTCGTCGGGTTCCGGCACTGCCTCAGAGTCTGCGGCGCCCCGAAGATTTCGAGGCGTTGGTCAATCGATGGTACCGCTGGTTGCCTCCCCGCGGATTCAGGCCCTGCCTCAAACGGTCCTACATTCTGCTTGATCTCTGGTCGCGCTGTGGTCTGGAACCCAAGTTCCATCTCGGTATCCGTACGGACGGGGGCTCGAGGGACGGGCACGCCTGGTTGACGGTCGATGGGTTCGACGGCGCCGAAAAGCCCGATGAGGGGTATCACGAGACGTTCGTAGCGTAGGTTGTGCCCTCTGGGGGCTTTTACGCTGGGACGTTCGGACGCTGGGAAGGCAAGACATCGCAAGGTACCGTTGCGGGGCGGGAGCCCCGCGCTCCTGCAACGGTGTCCATGGCTGAGTCGTTACGAGTTCCAGGCTTCACGGTGGGAGCGCGGGGCTCCTGCCCCGCATCGTGGCGTCCTGGCATCTCAGTTTCCGAGCGTTACAGAGTCTCCGTCCGCCAACGCCACAGCATGGGGGTAGGTCCTGCGGTCGAAAAACTCGAGGCGCCAACCAGCTTCGCGGAGTTCCTCTTCGATCGTTTCCCGGGTGAAAAAGTGGGCGAAGCCGGGGGAGAGATCATCCCCGAATTCCAGTCTTTCGTTGCCCAGGACCCGCCGAATAACGTTTCCGAACCGGACAGCAATGCGATAGCGCCGCTGTGGGCCGCCGAGGACGTAGAAGGACATCAGCATCGGAGCGCCGGTTGGAACAGCCGAGCGGAGATCTCTCAGCATTTGCGAGCGGGTCTGCCGGCCCTGCACCAGCGTCAACATGCCCCAGCCGATAACGACGCCGTCGTACCTGTCTTCGAGTTTGGGGCAGCGGTCACGTTCCATCGTCTGGATGGAGCACCGAGGTCCTTGACGAGCCAGCAGATCATTGCCGGCTTGACGCAGACCCTCGTGGCATTCAAAGGCATCGACGTCGAATCCTCGATCCAGCAGCGGTATGACCTCTCTCCCGGCGCCGGCGCCCAGCAACAGCAACCGTCGTCGGCCTTGAAAATAGTGATCGACGGCCTCGGTTTCCCAGCCGAAGAGCCCGGAGAGATTGTGGTCGGCGTCCTGATAGCTTTTTGAGGCTCCGTAGGAGAGCTGATCGATACGATGGAGATGCTCCCGGGATAAGAGTCCCAGCCAAAGTCCCGCCCAGAGGCCGCGTGCGGCGCTATCCAAAGCCTCCAGGAGCCTCCAGCTGAGGCTGTGGAGGCCCAGGAGAATCGAGCGCCGTGATGGTGAATCGTCCATTGAAGAGAAGGATATCAGGGGAAACGAGCCTCAGCCTCCCAGCTTTCCAGCTTTCACCCGGACGCGGTATCCTTGTCTCGCCATGCTCGACCTGCACATCACCGCTCCGGACGACGCGACCTGGGAATCCCACGTTCTCGACGACGAGATTATCATCGGTCGGTCTACCCGGGCCGGCCTGACGATTCCCGACCGATCGCTTTCGCGTCTGCACGCCCGGTTGTTCCGCTCCGGTGAAACTTGGTTCGTCGAAGACCTGGGCAGCCGCAATGGGACATTCATTGACCAGGTTCGTACTGACGGAGCGACCCGGATCAACCTGGGGCAGACCGTGACCCTGGGCGGGAGCAGGGTAATGTTGATGGGAGGACGTGGCCCGGACGCCGGGCGGGACCTGATGGATGGCCACACGGTCTTCCGCTCGGCCGATGCCTTGCTGGAAAGCAGCCCGATGCTCTCCGACCGCATCGATACCGACGCAGTGGTTGAAGTCGCTCGAAGCCCGGCCGTCGAACGACTGAGATTATTGATCGACGTGCACAAGGCCTTGGGCCGCTCGGTCGAGTTGCAGGAGTTGTTGGACATCATCCTGGACAGCGTGTTCGACCACCTCAAACCGGAGGATGGGGCGATTTTCCTCATCGACGATGGAGGGTACAGCCGGGTCGCCGGCAGGTCGATACAGGGCGAGCCGGACAGCTTGGCCTCGAGCAGTCTGATCAAGGAGGTCGTCGAAGGTCGGCAGGCCGCGCTGGTGCTCGATGCCCGGGACGACGAGAGATTTAACCAGGCTCAGAGCATGATCATGTCGGGCCTTCGTAGCATTCTGGCCGCCCCCCTTCTCGACGGCGACCAGGCGCTGGGTCTGATCGTTCTGGGTTCGACCCGTGGGGCCCGGGCCTTCGATGAAGACGACATGGAGCTTCTGGTGTCGATGGCTTCGGTTGCCGCCATGCGGATCTCCAACGTCCGTCTGGCGGAAGAGGCGGCCGAGCGCCGTGTGCTGGAAAAGGAGGTGGCCCTGGGCCGCCGAATCCAGATGGCTCTGCTGCCGGACCATCTCCCGGACCCAGAGGGTTGGGAGATCCACGCGGGCAACTTGCCTTCGAGGGGCGTTTCGGGCGACATCTACAAAGTCTTCGAGCGCGACGACGGGGGCACACTGGTGATTCTCGTGGCCGATGTCTCGGGCAAGGGCATCGCCGCTGCGCTGTTGACGGCCTCGCTGGAAGCCCTCTCTGCCGGGCCTCTGGAGGAGGGAGTCCCGCTGGACGACTGCTGCCGGCGGGTTTCACAGCTGCTCTACGACCGTACGCCGCCGGAGAAATATTCCACCGCTTTCATCGCCGAGGTAGATGTGCCGAGTGGGCGGGTTCGCTACGTCAACGCCGGCCACAACCCCGGGCTGGTCCTTCGAGTCGGAGGGGAGGCCCAGTGGCTGGGATCCTGTGGCGTTCCCTTGGGTCTGTTGCCGGCAGCCGAATACACGGTCGGAGAGTTGGAAATATCGCCGAGGGACGTGATGATGCTCTACACCGACGGGTTGACCGAAGCGATCAATCCTGACGGTGAGGAGTTCGAAGAGGCGCGTCTCAAAGCAAGCGCCCTGTTGAACAGGTTGA
>JAUWTC010000057.1 GCA_030609785.1 Holophagae bacterium | reverse complement strand
GGGCTGTCCGTTTCCCCTCATTCTGTCGTGACGTCTTCTTTCTTTTCTTCCATTGCGGCGTGGAGGGTGTGCCAGGCCAGGGTGGCGCATTTGACTCTGACGGGGTATTCGCGGACTCCCTCGAAGACCTGGAGTTTGCCCAGTGCCACACCCTGCTCTTCCGCCACGCCCGTCAGCATCTGGTGGAATTCCTCGAACAGGCCCTGGGCCTCTTCGACCGACTTGCCCTGAACCGACTCGGTCATCAGCGATGTCGAGGCTGTGCAGATCGCGCATCCCTGGCCCTGGAATGAGATTTCTTCGATGATGCCGTTCTCGATGCGGAGGTAGACCTTGACGATGTCGCCGCACAGGGGATTGTGGCCGTCGGCGGTGCAACTGGCTCCGTCCATGATGTAGCAATTCCGAGGGTTCCTGTTGTGGTCGAGAATGACTTCCTGGTAGAGATCTTTGAGATCGGACATCAGCCGAATACCTCCCGGACGGAGTGGAGACCCTTGATAAGGGCGTCGATTTCGTCAACCCGATTGTACAGGCCGAAGGAGGCCCTGACGGTGGCCGACAGGTGATAGTGCAGCATGATGGGTTGGGCGCAATGGTGGCCGGCCCGGACGGCGACCCCTTCTTGATCGAGGATGGTCCCGATGTCATGGGGATGGATTCCCTCCATGACGAAACTCAGGGCGCCGGCGCGGTGCTTTGGGTTGCCGATAAGACGAACTCCCGGAACCTCGAGCACGGCGGCGGTTGCGTGGTCCAACAGGGCGTGTTCGTGAGCGTGGACGGCGTCGATGCCGATGCCCTCGATGTACTCGAGAGCTGCGGCCAGGCCGAGAGCTCCCTCGATGTTGGGGGTGCCGGCCTCGAACCGGTGGGGCGGCTCGTTGAAGGTCGTTCGGTCGAAGGTCACCGAGAGAATCATGTCCCCGCCGCCCTGGAAGGGCGTCATTTCCAGCAGGTGTTGTCTCTTACCGTACAGGGCGCCGATGCCGGTCGGGCCGTAGGCCTTGTGAGAGGAGAACGCATAGAAATCGCAGTCCAGGGCTAGAACATCGACCTTCATGTGGGGAACGGCCTGGGCGCCGTCGATCAGGACCGGAACGCCCTTGTCGTGCGCCAGGCGGATGATCTCCTCGACCGGGTTAACCGTGCCCAGGGCGTTGGAGACGTGGACCACGCTGACGATGCGAGTCCGCTCGTTGATCATCTCCTCGAACTGTTCCAGGATCAGTTCGCCGTCGTCGGTCATCGGCACGACGCGGAGGGAGGCGTCCTTTTCGTCACAGAGAAGCTGCCAGGGAACGATGTTGGAGTGGTGTTCCATCTCGGTGATCAGAATTTCGTCTCCGGGGTGGAGTCGCGGTCTGACGAACGAGTGGGCTACGAGGTTGACGGCTTCGGTGGTCGACCGGGTGAAGACGATTTCACGGCTGTCTCGGGCGCCGAGAAAGGACTTGACCGCAGTGCGGGAACTCTCGTAGGCAACGGTCGCTCGTTGGGAAAGCGCGTGAACGCCCCGGTGGACGTTGGAACAGTCGTTTTCATAAAACGACCGTATGGCATCGATGACCACCTTGGGTTTCTGAGTGGTCGCGGCGTTGTCCAGGTAGACCAGCGGGTGACCGTGGACATCTTGATGCAGCGCCGGGAAATCGGCGCGGATCTTTTCGATATCCAACATGCCAGTGGTCGCGGTCGAGACAGTCATCGCACGGTCTCCGGCCCCAATCGGCTCATCAGCAGGTCCTCGAGTCGGGATCTGACCGTCTCGACCGGGATGCCTCCGAGAACCTCGGCGGCAAAGGCCAGCGTCAAGAGCCCCTGCGAGGTGAGTCGGTCGATGCCTCGAGCCCTGAGATAGAACAGGGCTTCCTCATCCAGTTGTCCGACGGTCGAGCCGTGGGTGCATCGAACGTCGTCTGCGTAGATCTCCAACTGGGGATTGTTGTGGGCGACGGCGTCGGGGGACCTCAGGAGGGAGCGGCTGGACTGGCGGGCATCGGTCTTTTGTGCGTCCTCGGCGACGATGATTCGTCCTGTGAACACCGCCTTCGACCGATCGTCGAGCACGCTGCGGAAGCGTTGCGTGCTGGTGCAATTGGGAACCCGGTGATCGACGATAACGTGGGCCGCTCCCTGGTCATCGCCTCCGACGAGGGTCAGGCCGTCGAGTATGGCGTCGGCATACTCGCCGTTGAGACCAACTCGGATGTCGGTCCTGGCCAGTGAACCCCCGAGGGAGACTGAACTGAGCCGGTAGGTCGCATGTTGCTCGACGGCGGCCGACACCGATCCGACGCATGAGCCCGCGGGGCTGAGCTCAATCAGCCGGGTGTGGCTCAGAGAGGCCTTGGGACCAACGGCGATCTCCGTCACGGGACAGGTCAGGGTCTTGCCGTCGCCGACGAAGGTCTCCACCACGGTCGCACTCGAGCCCTCTTCGGCGACGATCAGGGTCCTCGGGTAGGTGACGACGTCGTCGCCGGTTGTGGCGTACAGGATGTTGATAGGCTGGTCGAAGGTCGCACCCGGGGCAAGGTGAATCAGTGTGCCTTCCAGGGCCTGGGCGGTGTTCAAGGCAACGAAAGGCTGGTCGTCAATGGAGGCCAGGCTCCCGAGGTACTTTTCAATCAGGTCGGGGCGGGTGCCGGCGGCCGAATCGAGTGGCATCACCGTGACGCCGGGGGGGAGACTGTCGACGGCGACTTTATCGACCAATCGGTCGTTGACGAAGGTGATGGTGACGGCCTCGGGCAGGGACCAGCGTTCGGTGCTGATGGTTGCCGCGGGAGCCTTGGAGAATGCGGAGTTCGTGACGGGCGCCAGGGACGTCAGCCGCCAGTCTTCGTCACGTCGGGACGGGAAGCCCAGTTCCTGAAATCGATCGCGGGCCTCTGATCCCAGGGTCTCGAGAATCGGCGAAGTATGGGCCTGAACGGTAAGGTCCGGTTGAAAGAGAGGCGTCGATGCCATCGTCGTCACCGTGCCGCCTCGAGCGCAGGATCGGAATCCAGCCAGTCATAGCCCCGTGCCTCAAGTTCCAGCGCCAATTCTCGGCCGCCGCTTTCCACGATTCGTCCGTCCTTCAAGACGTGGACGGAATCGGGAATGATGTGGTCCAACAGGCGCTGGTAGTGGGTGATGACGATGAAGGATCTCTCCGGGCTCCGCAGAGAGTTGACGCCTTCGGAGACAATCCGGAGGGCGTCGATATCCAGGCCGGAATCAGTCTCGTCCAGGATGGCCAGGCGTGGTTCCAGCACCGCCATGTGGAATATCTCGTTTCGTTTCTTCTCGCCGCCGGAGAACCCCTCGTTGACAGCCCGTTTGAGCAGCGCAGGGTCCAGTTTGACAATATCGGCCTTCTCTCGGACCAGCTGGAGGAAGTCGATGGCGTCCAGTGGGGGCTGCCCCCGGTGTTCACGGATCGCGTTCAGTGCCGTCCGGAGAAAATATGTATTTCCCACACCGGGGATTTCAACCGGGTACTGAAAGGCCAGGAACAGGCCTTCACGGGCCCGGGTTTCCGCGTCGAGGTCCAGCAGGTTTTCACCCTGGAACAGGACCTCACCCGAGGTGACTTCGTATTCCTCCCGTCCTGCCAAAACCGATGCCAGCGTGCTTTTTCCGGAGCCGTTCGGCCCCATGATCGCGTGGACCTCTCCGGCGTTGATCTTCAGGTCGATCCCCTTGAGGATCTCATTGCCGCCGATGGCCACGTGGAGATTTTTGAGTTCAAGCATTGTCAAGACTCCGATAAACCGTCAGCAAACTGCGGACGGGAGGTTGTAGAAGTGAAAAGAATGAGAAAACGATTGAACCGCAAAGACGCGAAGACCGCAAAGGGAACGCAAAGAAGAGAGGAAAAAAAGGTTGATAGCTGAGGACTTCTCATCCTACGCTGCCTTCGAGGCTGACGCCGAGCAGTTTTTGTGCTTCGACCGCGAACTCCATGGGGAGTTCCTTGAAGACTTCCTTGCAGAAGCCGTTGACGATCATCGAGACGGCATCTTCAGTCGAAATGCCGCGTTGGTTGCAGTAGAAGATCTGGTCCTCGCCGATCTTCGAGGTTGTCGCTTCATGTTCCATCTGGGCGCTGGGATTTCGGATTTCAATATAGGGGAAGGTATGAGCGCCGCACTCCGATCCGATCAGCATTGAATCGCACTGTGAGAAGTTTCGGGCGTTGTCGGCGCCTTTGGCCACCTTGACCAGTCCCCGGTAGCTGTTCTGGCCCTTGCCTGCCGAGATTCCCTTGGAAATGATCGTCGAACGCGTGTTCTTGCCCAGGTGGACCATCTTGGTTCCGGTGTCCGCCTGCTGCCGGCCGGCGGTCAGGGCTACCGAGTAGAACTCGCCGACTGAGTGGTCACCCTTGAGGATGACGGAGGGGTACTTCCAGGTGATGGCCGACCCCGTTTCCACCTGGGTCCAGGAAATCTTCGATTCTTCTCCGCATATTCCGCGTTTGGTGACGAAGTTGAAGATGCCGCCGACGCCGGTCTCCTTGTCCCCCGGGTACCAGTTCTGGACCGTCGAGTACTTGATCTTCGCCCGGTCCAGCGCGACCAACTCGACCACGGCGGCGTGGAGTTGGTTTTCGTCTCTCTGAGGCGCCGTGCAGCCCTCGAGGTAGCTGACGTGGGCGTCTTCGTCGGCGACGATCAGGGTACGCTCGAATTGGCCGGTATTGGGGGCGTTGATACGGAAATATGTCGAGAGTTCCATCGGACAGCGGACGCCTTTGGGGATGTAGACGAACGACCCGTCGGAAAAGACCGCGGAATTCAAGGCGGCGAAGAAATTGTCGGTATGGGGGACCACCGAACCGAGGTATTTACGAATGAGGTCAGGATGGTCCTGAACCGCCTCGGAAAAGGAGCAGAAGATGATGCCTTCCTCGGCCAGTTTGTCCTTGTAGGTCGTGGCCACGGAGACCGAATCGAACACGGCATCGACGGCGACGCCGGCAAGTGCCTTCTGCTCATCGAGGGGGATGCCCAATTTCTTGTAGGTTGCCAGAATCTCCGGGTCAACCTCATCGAGGCTCTCCAGAAGTTTCTTGGGAGCGGCAAAGTAGGAGATCGCCTGGTAGTCGATTGGGTCATAGTCGACCTTCGGCCAGGTAGGCTCTTCCATCGTCTGCCAATGGCGGAAGGCTTTCAACCGCCACTGGGTCAACCAATCAGGTTCGTTTTTCTTCGCTGAAATCGCCCGGACGACATCCTCGTCTAACCCGGGCGGAAAGGTCTCCTGCTCGATGTCCGTCACGAACCCGTGTTCATACTCACGGCTCGCGAGTTCTTCCAGCATTGTGGTCGAGTCCGTCATTCCTCACCTCGTGATATCCCGACTCTGGCCGGGCGCCTGGTAGAACGAGGGAGGGACGCGCTTCATTCCCTGTCTGCTGAAGCCTGTGACCTGTATCCGTGAGGTGGAGAGGGGGGAGAAGAACGTTCAACGCTCAACGTCCAACGTTTAACGTCGAAGTACGCGTTTCTGGTTACCGGTTGTCTGAATGGCGGAGGTCGGTGCCAACGGTGTCGTGATTCCATGCACGGGAATCGTGAGCGTTTACCATTGAGCAACGACCGCGACTATTCCATTTCCATTATCCCTCGGGCGCAAAGGTCGATGTTGAGCGTTGAATGTTGGACGTTGATCCCTAATCCCTAATCCCTGATCCCTACGACCGGCGACTTCGCCTCGCTGTTCGAAGACCCCGGCCGATCAATGGCTAATCGATTCTGGCAATCAGGTGGCCGAAGGAGAGCTTAAAATCAAGGACGTACAGTGTGCTTGACTCTTGCGGATCGACCCAGAGGGAAAATCGGCCCTTCTTTGAGAACATCTTGCCGTCGGCCGGTCGGGGTTCGATCTCCAGAAGCAGTCGGCGCCCGCGGGCCGTACGTTTTTTCTCGGGCCCCCGCACGGTGGTGACCGTCTGAACCGGGCCCCTGGTGGTCAGAAGGGTCAGGGTAATTTCGTCCCCGCCCTTCTTTGCAAGAGCCTGGAGACGAAACACGAATGCCAGGGGATCCAGTACGGGTTCGGTGCTGCTGAATTCGAGGATTTTCTCGACCCCGTTTTCAACAGATCGGACCGTGCCCTTGTCCCGATCGACCTCGTGGCGCTCCGTGGAAGTCTCGCCCTTCTCGGTTGTGACGCTTTCATAAACCAGGGACGACAGGGTCCTGGCATCGACCCATGAGTCGATTCGGGCATCGACTTTGTAGATGCGGTTGAAGAATTTGGAGTTCCTCGCCGTCATGACGATGTGATAGGCCGGGCGGCCATCGAAATCCACGATCGAACTGGAGAGATTGAGGTGACCACAGGTGATGCCGAGGCATTTCACCGTGTAGTGCACCGTATCGTGGATCGGGAATGCGGGGTTTTCAAGGTCGAGGGCAACGCTTTCGGCTGGTTGGGGGTGGAGACCTTCGCCGGCTGCTATCCCCAGGCTTAAAGGCAGGAACAAGAGAAGCACGACAACTCGAACCACGTTCATCTACCGAGTATAGCCGCTAACCCCAGTCCCCTGGTTCCTTTCAACGGCGCCGGCTGAGAGCTGAGAGCCGATCGCTGACAGCGACTGATCCACGAACAACTTCGAAGGTCGAAGTTGTTCGTGGGTGAGTGACTTAGAGTGTGCCGAAATTTGACAAACTGTTTCCTGAGGTATATGTTTCTTTTTGATGCGAAGAATGTCGATCGGAATTCAGGGGTGGGGCTGACTGTCCCTTCATTGTGACCTTTTGTTGTTGAATGCAAAGAAATACACGAAGGACTGATGAGTCGGGCACTCTTTGAAGCCCGGTGGAGAGGTCGATGCCATGGTGAAATTGGCAATTGAGGGGGCAGGTGGTTCCGAGATTATCTACGAGGTCGCAAAGTCATCGGTCTCGATAGGCGCCTCGAGTGACAACGATATCGTGATCCGGTCGCCGGGGGTTGCGCCAAGGCACCTGGTGATTCAACGCAACGGTGACATCTTCACCTTTCTCGGACAGAAGCGGCAGGTAGCGATCCTCAATGGCGAAAGACGGTCTCGTGGTGTCCTCAAGGTCGGGGATCGTTTTCGACTGGGTACGGCGAACCTGATTTTTAAGGGCAGCGGAGATGAGGAGACAGAGATCGTTTTCGCGGATGATCCGGCAGCGGGCCCGGCGGGGAAAACAGCAGATGCTGTAAGACCTCGTCGAACCGGGCCGGCCGTTAAGATGCGGGCCGAGGTTGTCCTTTACAGCGAACCCCACCGGGTCGCCGAGGCGCGAGCCCAGATGGTCGAGGTGTTCCAGGGACGAGTCAGGTCGGACCTTGTTCCGGGCCTTCGAGGCTTCCTGGCGCAGGTCTTTTCCGAGCGTGAGGCCATGGTCGCACGGCTGGATGAGGAAGGCCTGCTGGTCCCGGTGGTGTCCCAGTGGTCGGGCGATCTCCCACGACTGCCTGAACGGACCTTTCGGGAGCTTTCGGTGGGCGGTCGTTATGCAATACTCCGAATCGGGAGCCGGCAGTTCCTCATCTACCCGGTGATCCAGGGCTCGATCGGAACCAAGGCATTTCTGGTCGTCGAGACAACGAAGGATTTCGAAGATGACGACGAGCTGATTCTGGCCGAACTGGCGCGGCTCATGGCGATCCACTGGGACCGAGTGGAGGCATCCGATCTCTTGTTCGGCTCATGGGAGAGCGAGGCCCGGGAGACTTTGGAAATGAGCCTTCCCGGAACGTCTCAGGCCGTTCGCCTGCTGCGGGACGGTTTGATTTTTTCCGCACGGACCCAACATCCGATCCTGATGTGTGGAAAACCTGGAGTCGGTCGGATGACGCTGGCAAGCCTCGCTGCGTCCTTGAATCCCTCCGGGGCACTTACCGTTCGAGTGATTCAGTGCCGGGAGGACGGTGACGAGGCCTTCAGGACCGAGTTCTTCGGTCCCGGCCCCGAGTTGCTGAATCCGGCCGAGGTCTCCGAGGGTTGCATGCTGGTCCTCAGAGATCTCCACCTGTTGTCTGTGGTTGTCCAGCGAGAGGTTGCCGCGACGATAGCCGCCGACCTGGAAACCGGTTGGGGCCCGAGGGTTCGGTGGGCAGGGACGACGGAAGAAGATCCGATGATCTTGCTCAATGATGGCCGGCTCGATCCGGCCTTGTACAGTCTCTTTCGGCATCATGTGATCCGCGTTCCGTCCCTCCAGAGTCGCAGGGAAGACTTGCCGCTCCTGGGTATTCGGCTCCTTGACACCGTTGCAGCGGAACAGGGCAAGGACATTCGGGGGATCGAGCTCGATTCGTTGAATTCCCTCCTGACGCACCAATTCGAAGGCCAGATGACGGAGTTTTTGGGGGAACTGAGGCGTCTGGTTTCGGCGACGCCCAGCGGTGACATGATTCGAGGGATCGTCCCAGCCATACCCTTGTTGTCCGGCCCCGGTGACGGTGATGTTGGAGACCAGTCGGCAGCCGCTCTTCTGGGCATGGACGACCTTAAGGTGGTGGTCCCTTCGATCGAGCGCCTTGTAATCGACCGTGTCCTGGCGCGCACCAAAGGCAACCAGAGCAAGGCTGCTCGAATTCTCAATCTATCGCGGGGCGCCTTGATTTCGAAGATGAAGGATTACGAGATCCCGGACTATCGATATCTCCGAAGGGGTTGAGATAGGAGCCCAGGGGTTTGCACGACTGCCCAGTAGAGCGAATGCACCGATGAGCCCATGGTCTATATTTGAACCGCCAAGACGCAAAGAGCGCAAAGGGTATTAATTCCAACACACTCTTTGCCTTCTCTTCGCGGCCTTCGCGTCTTGGCGGTTCAATTGTGTTCTTGTTCTGCCGGATCTCTGGATTATGCGATCGGTTAAGACCGATCCTTGCCCGGCTTCTTGGTGGCTTGGGCTGGCGGCACAATCGTGGTCAGCATGCCCAAAACTCCTTCCCAGAAAAATCCCAGCCAGAAGACGAAGGGGAAGCTGAACCTGCCCGGCAGATCGGTGAAATACCGCCAGAAACCGTAGAAATTCCGAGAGAAATCCGAGTACGTCTGCTGACTCCACTCACCGAGGTTCAGGGCGTAAATGCACTTGACGTGCAGAAAGAGGTTGAGGGTTTGCGTCAAGTAGAGGAGGAACCACGCCATCACCAGCCGTTCAAGGTTCTTCCTGGAGAATCGATTAGGGAGAGCCAGGAACAGCGCCAAGAGCACGATCGTATTGAAGTGGATCTCAGTAAGAGGGATTGTCGGAATGCTCGAGTCCGAGCGGAAGTCGCTGCGAAAGACCTGTGCTCGGTGATCGACGGTCTCCAGACGGGTGACCCGGGGGTATTCAAATGAACGAACGAGGATCTCGGCCAAACCGGTTACCGCCGTGTCCCAAACCGGACGCAACGCCAGCCACACCAGTATGGCGATGACCAGGGTTAGCGGCAGCCGCTTGAGAAAGGCGCCTGCGACTGGGGACCGCGCCATAG
>JAUWTC010000213.1 GCA_030609785.1 Holophagae bacterium | reverse complement strand
CTTGCCTTCCTAGAACTTATCAAAAAACTGCTCGTTTCCGCCTCGGGAACCGCGCTGTCCCCACCCGGGGTTTCCGGACGGGAACGGACTAGCGCGTGGACAGCAGCGACAACAGCCAGATCGCTCGTCGGCACGAAGGATCCTCGTCGAGTTTCCGTTCGATTTCAGCGATGAGCCCCGCCCTGGCGATTGGGTCATCCCGGGCGATGATCTCCAGATGGGCGATGTCATCGGGCCGGACCCATTGGTACTCGAAGGCCTCGATAAGCTCAGGTCGGGCCTGGGTGCGATCGACCAGAACCATGGCGGTGTCGTCCCAGAAGACCAGGGCCCACCGTTTCTCAGGAAACCACAGAGGCGAGAATCCGCGGAGGCCCAATTTCCTGCCCTCAGGCGTCCGGACGGTCAGAGGATCGTGGTACCGGAGCAAGGCGGTTTCGATGCCGTATCTGTCGAGCAACGCCTGCCATCGCCCCGGAGAACTGGCCTGGTCAATCTCCCACATCTCCTCCAACAGGTCTTCATGAATCTCGTTCCGGTCGTCGATGAAAGGCTGAAAGGGGGGGAAATATCTGCCGATCAACCAGCCCCCGAATCGAACGTCGTTATAAACCGGGTGATCGAGAAGACCGGTGCGTTCAAGAAATACACTGGCGCCGACCGGATAACGAGCGGTTGAAAAACCCCAGCCAAGGGGAAATCCGGGAGCATCGATCATGACAGCCGCCAAGCTGAGGACGAGGGCCGAAGCAACGAGAGAGACTCGGCGACCCGTGAGTCGCAGGACATCAATACGGGTGAGAGCGGGGGCCACAGCCAGCGGGAGCACGGTGAAGAACAGACCTACGTTTCGGACATAGCGCAGGGCCAAGGCGGAGATCACGATCAGCAGCATCCACCTGATGAGGTGGCGCTCTCGAAAGACAAAGAGGACCCACGCCGCGATCAGGGCGAGGTAGAGTTCCGGGACATCGGTCGGACCTGGAGAAATCCATTCGGGATTGGGAACCCAGGGTTTGCCGACCAGGTGAGCCAGCCGAAATGGGGCCGCCAATACCTGCCAACCCCAGGGATTGAGCAGGGCGCCTCCGATGGTGGCGACGACGATGGCAGCCCCGGAGGTGATCATTTTCAGGGGAGATCGTCGCTCGGTGATGGAAGTCAGAGCCTCGGCGACAACCAAGGCGCCGAGAATGGCAGGCAACACCAGAATGCCACCATGGAGATTGACGCCGACGGCTGAAATTACGGCTACCGCCGCTGCGGTCACGGCCGTCCGGCGCCGCCCTCGTGTTAGGTAGAGGCTGACTCCCAGGGGCACCAGAACGAGGGTTGCCAACTCGGGCCGTACATAGAAGCGCATCCGGGCGCCGGCGACACAGAGACACGCCAACACCAGCGCCGAACCGTACGACAACCCGGCCCGTCGGCCGAAGCGCATCAAAAGGAACGTCAGCCCGATCGTGACCAGGATCCGCAGGCCGATCAGGCCCGGTCCGGTGCCCAAGCGTTCCATCAGGGCGACGGTGACCTGAAAAAGCCACTCGTGGTTTAACCAGGCGGCCCCGTCGGCGCCCAAGGTGAAGGGGTTGTGTGTCAGAACAGCCCGGTGTTCCACCATCCACCGTCCGGCGGCCAGGTGCCACCCGATACTGGTGTTGAGGATCTCGAAAGACCCGGCCACAATGCCGAAGATGAGGGCGCTGACCGTGGCCCACCACGGAAGGGGGTCGATTGCTGTGGTCGGATCCTCGGGGGATGCTGCCGATCTCCCGGTGGCGGTGTCGGTCGGGATCAGAACTCGCTCCCGGAACCCAAGATGAAACGCTCCCACTCCTGCTCGTAGGCCAGGGAAGCCGGGCCGTCCATCCGGTCGAGAAAGACGATGCCGTCGAGGTGGTCAAACTCGTGCTGAATGACCCGGGCATGAAAGCCATCGGCCGTCAGAGATACGGCATTGCCCTCAAGGTCGCGGGCCCTGGCCTTGATGCGACTGTACCTGGGCACGATTCCTCTGAGGCCCGGGATCGAGAGACAACCCTCCCAGCCGTCCTCGACCGCATCACCGACCGGCTTGATTTCGGGATTCGCCAAAAGCTTTGGTGCAATGTCCGGATGGTCATCGTCGCCCGGCACCCAGTAGACAAAAAGGCGCAGTCCCTCAGCAACCTGGGGCGCCGCCAGACCGACTCCGTCTTCCGAGATCATGGTTCGCACCATGTTCCGACACAGATCGTTGAGCCGTCCCGTCCCGAAAAAATCTTCCGGAACCGGTTCGGCCACCTTCCGGAGTATGGGGTGGCCCAACCGGATGACCTCAAGCGGCGAGGGCTCTCCGGCGCCGGTCGTCATCGATCAACCGCAGCCGGAACAGCCGCCGGAGGGCGAGCAGGCATTGGCCGGGGTATTCGGATTGTCGACCGTGAAGCCGGCGCCTCGCTGGTCTTCGGTGAAGTCGACCGAAGCTCCCGTCAAATGGGGTGCGCTGTGGGGATCAACCAGCACTTGGATGTCGCCGGCCTCGACGACGGTATCGTCGTCTCTCTTGTCGTCGAAGGTGAAGCCGTAGGAAAAACCGGAGCAGCCCACACCTTGGATGAAGATACGAAGACTCTTGCCCTCGGCCTCGGGCATCGATGTCGAAAATTCATGGACTTTTGCGATAGCTGATTCACTGAATGAGATCATGAGACCTCCCGGTCTGCTGGTTGTGCGGCCTCGACGAGGCTGCGGTCATCGAAAAAAAATCAGCCAGCCAGCCCAGGGCCGGCCATCTGGATCCTCATACTCTTACTCCACGCCCTGCTCGGCCAACCATCGCTCGGCCTCAAGCGCCGCCATGCAGCCTGAGCCCGCGGCGGTGATCGCCTGGCGGTACTTGTTGTCTTGGACGTCGCCGCAGGCAAAGACACCCTCGACCGACGTGCGGGTCGAATCGGCGGCGGTTTTCAAGTAGCCGACGTCGTCCATGTCCAGCGTCGTCTTGAATAGATCGGTGTTGGGTTTGTGGCCGATGGCGATGAAGAGCCCTTCCAGAGCCAGGTCCCGCATGTCTCCATTCTGGGTGTCCTTGAGGCGAACGCCTGTGACGCCCCCGCCCTCCTTGGTGCCCAAGACCTCATCAACGACCGAGTTCCAGGCGAATTCGATCTTGGGATTGTCCATGGCCCGTTGCCGCATGATCTTGGAGCCCCGAAGTTCATCTCGGCGGTGGATCAGGGTGACCTTTGAGGCGAATTTGGTCAAAAATGCCGCCTCTTCCAGGGCGGTGTCACCACCGCCGACCACAGCGATCTCCTTGTCGCGATAGAAGAAGCCGTCACAGGTGGCACACGCGGAGACGCCGTAGCCCATCAGGGCCGTTTCACTGTCCAGTCCGAGGAGTCGGGCCGTCGCGCCCGAGGCGATGATAAGGGTGTCACAGGTCCAAACCCCATTGTCGTCGGTGTGGACGGTGAACGGGCGTTGGTCCAGCTTGACCTCGGTGACCTGGTCGAATAGGAAACGGGTGCCGAATCGTTCGACCTGGGCCTTCGTCCGTTGCATCAACTCGGGGCCGGTGATGCCTTCCGGGAAGCCCGGGTAGTTTTCGACCTCTGTGGTGATGGTCAACTGTCCGCCGGGCTGCATGCCTTCAATGACGACGGGTTCGAGATCGGCCCGGGCCGCGTACAAAGCAGCAGTCAAGCCGGCCGGACCGGATCCGATGATCAAGACTTTCGCGTGGGTGTCGTTCAAAAGAGCCTCCAGTGTGAACGAGGGATCGGAAGGTGAATCGTAGCGGGCCACCGAACACCGATCCCTTGGGTCCCGTGCGACGCGGCGGGCATTGTACCCAAAAAGACGCCGGGTCGCCAGGGCCTTCTTCTTCAACGTCGGGGCATGGCGGTCCATTCCGGGAGCGTGTCCTGAATTTCGGCCAGAATGGGGGCCGCCGCCGAGGACTGGCCGGTGTCTGAATAGGCTTGGGCCAGGGCCCGGTTCCCGGTGAAGGGGTCGAACATCGCGATCAGACCACCGCGTGCGATCTTGCCTTCAACGGAGTTGCCGGCGAGGTCCGAGAGCACGGCATGCAGTGCGAGGATCCGGGGATCACCAGGTGCCTGGAGGAGGGCTCGTTCAATGAGAGGCTGAGCCCCGGAGAAATCGGAGGCGATCAATCGGCACCTGATCAGGTGATAGGCGGTCGAGGAACACCATCGGCCCCCCCGCCGTGGTCGATAGCCATCGGCCTCGAGGGACAGGAGGAGGCGCTCTGCTTCGGCATGTCGTCCGATTTCGATCATGACCAGGGCCAGATCGAAGAGTCGTTGTGGCGGTTGAGTTTCCGCCAGTTGGCCCCGAATCTCCCGGTCGATGATTCGAGGATCGGCTGTTCTGAGCCCCGACGGATCGAGGAAAAGAGCTCCCCGTGCCAGCCATATGATCACGTCGTCCTCTCGAAGTGCCGTTTTCCTCTCGCGCGCTGTGGCCTCCTGGGCTTCGAGCAGTCGCCAGCTGTGCCGGTCTTCGCGTTGGGCTATTCCCTCCACGCTCAGCAGGACTCCCGAGAGGATGGCGGCGGTGAGAGCGATACCTACAATTCGCCGCCGATCGGAGCGCCAGGCGAAAACGAGCCCATTGATTGCGACGCCTGCAAGGAGGGCGACGGCAGGGAGAAGGACGTTGCGTTGGCGTGCCGTAACGTAGAACAGAATCATCACCGACCAACTGCCGACAACCCACAGGCCGAGGGCTGGGGTCCAAGGGTGCCGCCATCCGAATATCAGACCCAGGGCGGCGAGCGCGGCCAGCAGGCCGAAGGGGATAAACGGACCTCTGCCCAGGTTTTCGGCCTTTCGCTGAAGAGTCTTCAAGTCCCACGCATCGTAGGAGTGGAGGGCTAGACCTGCCTTCCGCAGGCCGAGTTTCAGGGCGGCAGCGGGCTCGTGCCTGACAAAGGCCAGGGCCCGTTCGGCCCAGTAGGCATTTGCGGTTTGGGGTGAAACCTGGCGGCCGGTGGCTCGGGCGGCCACCAACCGGTAGGCGACGTGCAGACCGTCCGGCAATCCGAGCGTGTGCTCGACGTCCTTGACCACGACGGGCGCTTCCCCCAGGTATCCGGTCGCCAGTGGATTCCACCCCTCTGAGAGGACCGTTCCCGGGTTCATCGGCGTTGGAGGAGCGCCCGTGAGTCCGGTGATTGCCAGGCGGGTGGCCAGCACGGGAACAGCGACTCCGAGGATCAGGGGGAGGACGGCCAAGAGTCTCCTTCGCGGAGGCGCTCTCCACCCCAGACCAACGATCGCCAGAATGACCGGCAGCAGTACCGACGGACGGGTGACGACGGCCAGTCCCAAGACCAGACCTGAGACCGCTCGAAGGCGCGGCTGATCCGAGGCGACGATCAGGCTCAGGCCGGCGGAGGTCAAGACCAGGATCAAGGTCTCCGGTTCGATCTCGGTGGCGTTGACCAGGGCGGCCCTACTGGCCAGAAGGACGACCGCGG
>JAUWTC010000243.1 GCA_030609785.1 Holophagae bacterium | reverse complement strand
GGTGGTTCATGCACCGTTGGTGGCCGAGATCAATCGCCTCAAGCGTCAGCGTAACGCGGTAATTCTGGCCCACAACTATCAGACGCCGGAGATCTTCCACGGCGTTGCCGACATCTGCGGTGATTCCTTGGCTCTGGCACAGAAGGCAGCAGAAGTGGAAGCCGAGACGATCGTCGTCTGTGGCGTGCATTTCATGGCGGAGACCGCCAAGGTGCTCAGTCCTGATCGGAGGGTGTTGATCCCCGACGCGCAAGCGGGTTGTTCGCTGGCCGATTCCATTACCGCAGACGATGTCCGGCGCCTCAAGGCCGAGTACCCCGGGGTTCCGGTCGTCACGTACGTCAACACCACGGCGGCGGTCAAGGCGGAGGTCGACATCTGCTGCACTTCGGCCAACGCCGTCGAGGTGGTTGAGTCCCTGGGCTCGGAACGTGTGATTTTCCTGCCTGATGAGTTCTTGGGCCAATGGGTCGCCGACAACACCGACGTCGAGGTCATCCTGTGGAACGGACGATGTGAGGTCCACGAGCAGTTCACGGTTGAGGACGTACATGCCTATCGCCGGCAGTTCCCAGACGTGACGGTGATAGCTCATCCGGAGTGCGATCTGCCGGTTCTCAAAGAGGCGGACATGGTTGGGTCGACGTCGGGCATGATCCGGTTCGTGGCTGACCAGCGCCCGGAACGTGTCGTCATGATCACCGAGTGTTCGATGTCCGACAACGTTTCCGCGGAGTTCCCCGACGTTGAGTTTGTTCGCTCGTGCACGATCTGTCCCCACATGAAAAGGATCACCCTTGAAAACATCCGGGACAGCCTTCTCTACCTCCGACATGAGGTCGAGGTGGCGGCGGATGTGGCCGAGCGGGCGAGGCTCTCGGTTGAGAAGATGCTGGCCGTTGGACGGGGACCGGGAGGCTGAGGATGAGTACCGTACGGACCTTGAGAACGGACGTAATTGTCGTCGGGGCGGGCATCGCCGGGATGTCGGCCGCCCTTCATGCCTCCGGCCGGCGGGTTGTGATGCTGACCAAGGCGGGGGTCGGAGCGGGTGGGGCCAGCCCCCTTGCCCAGGGCGGCGTCGCCGTGGCAATGGGGCCGACGGATTCTCCAGAGGCCCATGCGGCTGACACGGTGGCTGCGGGCACGGGTTTGTGCCACGACGAGGTCGTTCGGGCCGTTACCAACGAAGGCCCGGCGAGGATCGCAGAACTGGTGGAATGGGGGGCACTGTTCGACCGCCGGCCGGATGGGGCACTTGACCTCGGTCGTGAAGGCGCCCACAGCCTGGACAGGGTTGCCCATGCCACGGGCGATGCGACAGGCGTCGAACTGGTTCGAACTCTGGCCTCGGCGATCATGCGCTCATCCCGAGTGGAGATCATCGAGCACCACATTGTCGTCGATCTTCTCTTCGAGCGGGGGCGGGTGGTCGGTGTCGTCGCCATCGGGCGGGACGGCCGGCCGCTGCTCGTCACCGCTGCAACCGTCATTCTGGCGACCGGTGGAATCGGCCAGATCTACAGCCATACGACAAACCCGGTCGAAGCGACCGGAGACGGTCTTGCCCTGGCAGCGGGCGTCGGAGCCCGCTCTGCGGAATTGGAGTTCGTGCAGTTCCACCCGACGGCGCTCGACGGCCCCGACCGGCCGATGGCCCTCTTGACGGAGGCATTGCGTGGCGAGGGCGCCGTTTTGGTCGATGACCGGGGAGAGCGGTTTATGCACATGGAGCATGCAATGGCCGACCTGGCCCCGCGGGACGTCGTCGCCCGGGCGATCGCTGTTCGTCGCCGTCTGGGTCGACGGGTGTTTCTGGATGCCAGCGGCCTGGGCTCCTTGAGCCGCCGATTCCCCACCGTCGTCGATCTGTGTGCCCGCCAAGGGCTGGATCCGTCGCAGGATTTGCTTCCCGTCTCTCCCGCGGCCCACTACCACATGGGGGGAGTCGTCACCGATCTCGAGGGACGGACCTCGGTGCCGGGCCTGCGGGCCTGCGGAGAGACTGCATTCACCGGTATGCACGGCGCCAATCGACTGGCATCCAACTCCCTGCTGGAGGCCCTGGTGGTTGGGGCCCGCTGCGGCGAGGACCTTGCCCGCATGTCTCTCCAGATTCCCGTTGCGGTCAGCGAGGTACAGAGCCATTCCGATTTCCCCTGGGCGGATTCGCCCTGGTTGGACGACGGCGGAAACCAGCAAGCGGCATACGATCTTCGCGTGATCATGGAGGCCGGGGCCGGCGTCGAGCGAACTCAAGGGTCGTTGACGATCGCTCACGAGCAGTTGGCAGAACTCCGTCGAGTTGTGGCCCCTCAACCGGGAGAACTGGCCCACATGATGCGGGTCGCCGCCTTGATCCTCAGAGCAGCGGAGGCCCGAACCGAAAGCCGAGGCGCACACTTCCGAGCCGACGTACCATGGTCCAGCCCGTGTTGGCTGCAGGACCTGGTGTTCGAGGGTGATCGCCTCATCCCTCCGCATGTCGTGCAGCCTGCAGCGGCAGTTGGGTAGGTTTGCCATGGTGGTTATAAAGGGAATACAAAGAATCCTCATTGAAGACATCGTTCGGCAGGGTCTTCTCGAAGACCTCGGTCGTGGTGGTGACCTGACGACCGATGCAATCGTCGATCCCGGCGCGCAGTTTTCCGGGCGTATCGTGGCGCGCCAGGCGGGTCGTTTGGCCGGCGGTGGCATCGCGGCCCTGGCATTCGAGCTGATGGATGCCTCGGTCCAGATTGTGCTGACCCGGGTGGATGGGGCCGAATTGGAGCCCGGCGCAACCCTGTTGACGGTCGAAGGACCGGCACGTGCGATCCTCGGCGCCGAGCGAACGGCCCTCAACTTCCTGGGGCGACTGTCGGGAATTGCGACGCTGACGGCGAGGTACGTCGAGGCCGTCGCCGGCACGGGCGCAGGCATCGTCTGCACGCGCAAGACCACCCCCGGACTTCGGACGTTGGAAAAATATGCCGTTCGCTGTGGCGGGGGATCAAATCACCGCTTCGGTCTCGACGACGCGGTCCTGATCAAGGACAACCACTTAGCCGTTGCCGGGTCGATCGAAAATGCGGTTGCCCTGGTTCGACAGAACATCGGCCACACGCCAAAGGTAGAACTGGAGGTCGATACGCTGTTCCAGCTGGAGCAGGCCCTCACCGTCGGAGTCGACATCGTGCTCTTGGACAACATGGAGCCCGAAACGCTCCGAAGAGCGGTCGAGATGGTCGGCGGCCGGGCGATCACCGAAGCTTCGGGAGGTATCACCCTGGAGACCGCCGCTGAGGTAGCGGCCACGGGGGTCGATTTTCTTTCGGTCGGCGCCCTGGCTCATAGTGCGCCGTGTTTGGATTTGGGGTTGGATGGGGAATAAATGTGAAGTTTGAAGGGTGAAGGGTGAAGGGTGAAGGGTGAACGTTCAACGTCCAACGTTCAACGCTCAACTTTGAATGCTGGGGCTGGGTGTACTCGCCAGGGCCAGGATCAGCGACAGCGTCAGAATCAGGGTCCGCGTCAGTGGCAGGGTACAGCGACCGGAACCGGGGCAGTGGACCGCCAACCGCGTCGGGGGCCGTGCCCGGGACCGGATCCGCAGACCGCGACCGCGTCCGTGGGCGGCGAACTGTCCGGTGGTGCCGTGAGCATGGTGGAACTTTGTTCCGTATTCCTGGTCTAACCTGATTATGGAGGCTATTCTCCAAAGCATGCGTTCTCGATTCGTCGCTCTGGTGTTGGCCGTTGGGGTTGTGGGCCTCACGGTTTTTCTGGTATCTCGGTTCGGTTTTCTATTCCGGACCGAAACTGAGTCATTTCCGACCGCCGTCATGGAGACGCATTATCGCTGGGGGTCCCCAGTCCGAACGAGCCTGAAGAACCTCGAAAACCCGGACATTTCGTTTTGGACTGGTTATTCCGAACCAGAGCTTTTGGCTGTTCCCTTCGCCATTCTTGGGCTCGAAGTTCCAAAGCGACTCTCGAATGAACCAACGTGGTCCTACTTCGACAGGGACTCGGATTCCCATGACGACGTTCGAGTGAAATACGGACGCCTTTTTCTGGAAGTCGAGCACCGAAAGGGCTCCGATGGTGGTTGGGTTGAACCTCCGGAGCAGGAAAGAGAAAGAGTGGCCCGTTGGGTTGATTGGACCATGTTCGGCGACCACTCCGAGCCGTATTACGACTTCATAGCGGCCGACGAGGACTTGGGGTCTCTGATCAACAAGGCCATCGAAGAAGCAGACTCTGAGGAAGCCCGGCAGCGTTTGATTCGGTGCGCAGAGGAGCTTGAAGCGTCAACAGTTACTGATTCTAACGGGTCGATGAGGTCGTTGGAGGCTGTTCTGGCTTCGCTGAATACGCAAATTGGCGAGGGAGATCTTGAAGAATCTCCACAACCCCCACAAAGGTGACGACCCTGCTCCGGCCCCTGATTTCCAAACCCGGCCTTCGGGAGCGCGCGAGCGCCCCCGCTCGATCATTTCCCGGAGGGGCAACATTTTCGAATCGGGGGAGCACCGCCCCTCCGGGAAAAGACCTCGGCGGCCTACACCGTCGGCCGACATTCGGTCGCTGAGGCGCTCGCCGAGGGTTGCCCCACACAGCCTTTCCCGCAATGACACCGCTGCCGATGAGTCTGCCGGGGGGAAAAGCTGTGTACGGCACGCCCCGTCGGAGAGGGGGCACGCCTGGCGCCCTTGCCTCCCAGGCTCCCTACCGCACCAACTCAATACCCTTGGCCTTCGGTCCAAGGGTGATATCGGCGGGCAAATGTCGGCCGATGAGCCAGACGATGCGCTGGCTGTCGAGATCTTCCTGGAGCCACTCAACCGACGACAGCCATCTCAGAGGATCGACGACCTCGTCAACGGGGCGCCATGCCTCGGCGGCGGGGCTCATCCCGGCGACGTCGAATACGAGCAGTGGCACCCGGAGCGCATCGAGGTAGGCCCGCACGGCGGCCGGCGAGTGGGTACTGGCGTCATCGCGGCCGGGGCCGAGGATCAGCAGAACGGCACGCCGCTGGTTGCCGGCAGCGGCCTCCAACCCTGCCAGGGCGACGGCGTCGGC
>JAUWTC010000342.1 GCA_030609785.1 Holophagae bacterium | reverse complement strand
GTCGTTCGGCAGACATTTGCCGCGAAGCCGTCGGTCATCGACGTCAACCTCGAAGCGCTGCACAAGGGCTATGACCTCGGCCGAGAACACGCGGCAAAAACCAGTGAGGAGACTGCCTGATGACGACGGAACACTGTGCCGTGGACCTTGCTCCGGCCGCCGAGATTCTTGAAGGCTACCCCCCCGAAGAGGCTTCACTGATCCAGGTGCTCCAGGACGTCCACCGGGCCTACAACTACCTGCCCTGCGACGTCCTCGGCACGGTCGCCAAGACCCTGAACGTCCCGTTGGCCAAGGTCTTCTCGGTCTCGACCTTTTACAAGGCCTTCGCCCTGGAACCGCAGGGCGACACGATCATCAAGATCTGCGTCGGCACCGCCTGCCACATCCGCGGGGCCGGCCAACTGGTCGAAGAACTCGAACGAAAACTGGGCATCGGCCCAGATCAGACGACCGAAGACATGAAATTCACCGTCAAGACGGTCAATTGCGTCGGCGCCTGCGCGATGGCGCCGGTGATGATCGTCGGCGAGACCTACCACGGCAGTGCCAAGCCGGCTCGGGTCGGCAAATTCCTGGCGGAAGCGGAGGTGGATCATGCGGATTGAGTCGAAAACCCAATTCGAGAGCCTCCAAGCGGAAAGTCGGGCACGGCATTCGGACGCCAAGGCGGAGATCCACGTCTGCTGCGGTACCGGATGCCTGGCCAACGGATCAAAGGCCGTCGCCGAGGCCTTCGCCGCCGAGGCCGAAAAGAGAAACGCCAACGGCGGTCCCCCGCTGGTCGTCAAACCAACCGGGTGCCACGGATTCTGTGAACGCGGGCCATTGGTGGCCTTCAAGCCCTCGGGCCTGCTCTACACCAAGGTCAAGGCGGCAGCGGTCTCCGAAGTGGTCGAGAAAACCGTTGAGGGCGGAGAAATCCTCTCGCGCTTCCTCTACAAAGACCCGACCGACAAGAGTCGGATCGAGCAGTACACCGACATACCGTTCTACAAGCACCAGAACCGCGTCGCGATGCGCAACATCGGCCTGATCGACCCAACCGACATCCTCGACGCAGTCGCCGAAGGCGCCTACGCCGGATTGGCCAAGGCCCTCTTTGACATGGATCCGGATCAGGTGATCGACGAGGTCGAGACCTCCGGCCTGAGGGGCCGCGGCGGCGCCGGATTCTCGACCGCCCGCAAGTGGCGTTCCTGCAAAAAGGCCGAAGGGGATCGACGATTCGTCCTGTGCAACGGCGACGAAGGCGATCCCGGTGCATTCAAGGACCGCTCGATCATGGAGGGAGACCCCCACTCGGTGATCGAGGGCATGATCATCGGCGCCTACGCCTTGGGCGCTCACGAAGGCTTCATTTACGTACGCGACGAGTATCCGCTGGCCATCGTCAATCTGATGATCGCCCTCGAACAGGCACGGGCCTTCGGGCTGTTGGGGACCAACATCCTCGGCACCGGCTTCGACTTCGACATCAAGATCTCTCGTGGTGGAGGGGCCTTTGTCTGCGGCGAAAGCTCGGCCCTGATGCTTTCGATCGCCGGTAAGGTGGGCGAGCCGCGCGCCAAGTACGTGCACTCGACTGCCAAGGGCCTCTTCGACCTGCCGACCGTACTCAACAACGTCGAGACCTGGGCCAACATCGGCGCAATCATCGACAAGGGCGGCACGTGGTACGCCTCGATGGGCACCGAAAAATCCAAGGGCACCAAGGCTTTCTCCCTGGTCGGCAAGGTCAAGAATACCGGCCTGATCGAGCTGGAGATGGGCACGACCCTTCGCCATATCATCTTCGACATTGGCGGTGGAATTCTTGCCGACCGGCCCTTCAAGGCCGTGCAGACCGGCGGACCCTCCGGCGGCTGTGTCCCCGAGAGTCTGTTGGACCTTCCGGTTGACTTCGAAAAACTGACCGAAGCGGGTTCGATGATGGGCTCGGGCGGCATGATCGTCATGGACGATCGCACCTGCATGGTCGACGTCGCCCGCTACTTCCTGGCCTTCCTGATCGAGGAGAGCTGCGGCAAGTGCACCCCCTGCCGTGAGGGCCTGCGCCAGATGCTGGTGATCTACGACGATCTGGTCGAGGGCCGCGGCAAAACCGGCGACATCGAGCGCATCGAGCGCCTCGCCAAGGGTATGCAACTGGGATCCCTGTGCGAACTGGGCAAGAGCGCGCCCAACCCGGTCTTGTCGACCCTGCGCTACTTCCGGGACGAGTACGAGGCCCACATCAACGACAATGCGTGCCCTGCCGGCATGTGCCGTGAGTTGACCGCCTACCGTATTCTGGAAGATCTCTGCGGCGGCTGTCACGCCTGCTTCAAGGCCTGTCCGGTCGATGCCATCACCGGGGAGCCCAAGTCCCTCCACACTATTCACCATGATGCCTGTATCTCCTGCGGCGCGTGCTTTGACGTCTGCCCCGATCAGGCGATCGAAACCTTTCCCAAAAACACACTGTTTGAAACGGAGGTGGTCTGATGCCCACCCTTTCAATTGACGGTAAGAAGGTGGCCGTGCCCGAGGGTTCGACCGTCCTCGATGCCGCCCGCACTGCCGGCGTCAACATCCCAACCCTGTGCCACCACGACGGTCTGGAACCCTGGGTGGATGCCGGCTCTGCATCGTCGACCTTTGGCAGCCGGGCTGGGACGAAGACTGGTTCAAACTGGTCACCTCGTGCAATCACCCGACCGCCGACGGCATGCGAGTCTTCACCAAGAGTCAAAGGGTCGTCGAGACCCGGGGCGTCGTGCTCGATCTGTTGCTGGCTCGCTGCCCCGACGCGCCCTTGATCCAGCAGCTGGCCGCCGACCACGGCATCGAAGAGACATCGTATTCACCTCGCGAAGAGCCCGACGATTGCATTCTCTGCGCCCTGTGCACCAGGGTCTGCGACCATCTGGATATCACCGCGATCTCAACCGTCAACCGCGGGGCGGGCAAGGAAGTGGCCCCGCCCTTTCATGAGGCGCCTCCGGACTGCATCGGTTGCCTGGCCTGCGCCGAAATCTGCCCGACCAACTGCATTCCATACGAGACCTCGAATATCCGCCGCTCGATCTGGGGCAAGGATTTCGAGATGCTCCGCGACCCCGCCACCGGGCAGGCCGTCATCACCAAGGCGCAGGCTGAGTTCTTCGCCGGCCGTGGCGGCGTCCCCGGTGAATACTTCCAGACCTCGGACACGACAAAAAGACGCGAGATGGTCAAGAAATTCGTCTCGCTGCAAATTCTCGAGTAAGGACCGGCCATGAGAATGATCTACAAAGTCAGCGTCGAACGGTGCATCGCCTGCGGCAAGTGTGAGCTGGCCTGCGCCTTCGCCCACGGCACCGAGGGCAAACCCGCCGTCAGCCGGATCAACATTCACCGGAGAGGGCCGGAGCTGGGCACGCAGGTCATCTGCTACCAGTGCGACACCGCCGCCTGTGCGGCGATCTGCCCGACCGAAGCCCTGGTGCGCAACCCGGAGACCGGCGCCATCGAAATGGATCGCGGGCGCTGCATCAGCTGCCGCATGTGCGTCGCAGCCTGCCCCTTCGGCAACATGCTGTGGGACGAAACCTATCACTGCGTGCAGAAGTGCGATCTGTGCGGCGGTGATCCACAATGCGTTCCTTTCTGTCCCACCGGCGCCATCGCTTGGGTACCCGCCGACATGGCGGCAATACCGCCGGAGGTGCTGGATCGAGAAGCGTTAGCCGTTGGATGAAGACACCGGAGATAGCAGGAAGGCACCGATGAATTCATCGAGGATTTTTGAACCACAAAGACACAAAGAACACGAAGGGTTTTCATTAAATTTTTCTCTTTGTGATCTTCGTGTCTTCGTGGTTTATTTATTGCCTTTTTGTGGCTATTTCTCTGAGTTTGGGAGTGTGAGATGACGAGCAAAGACGAAATCAAGAATGTCCTCAGACGGGCCTACCAGATCGAGGTCGACGGCTACACCTTCTACTCGATGGCTGCGGACAAGGCCGACAAGCCCGCCGTCCAGGAGATCTTCGGCAAGCTGGCCG
>JAUWTC010000102.1 GCA_030609785.1 Holophagae bacterium | reverse complement strand
GAAACTGCCGATCTTGGGTGCCATTGCTCTGGTCGGCATCGTCGCCCCCCGCGCGGGGGCGTGGATTGAAACGAGAACCCCGCTCCCCAGTCCGTGACCGTCGTGTCGCCCCCCGCGCGCGGGCGTGGATCGGAACCGCTCAGGTGCTAATGAAACCCCGGCTGCCCCTGCCGCTGCCATCTATCCCGGCCGCTGCCGATGATGATTCATCACCCCCCGAAGCTGATCGCCCCGGGATCTCCGGACCCTTTTGAACTCGGGGGATCGGTGAACAGCCACCAGGCGCCGGCGGCGAGCCCGCCGATACCGGCGACCAGGATGGCGGCGTCCTTTCCTACCGTTGCATACAGGATTGCTGAGATGACCAGTGCGACTCCGGCAATGGCCAGCGCGATACCGGTCTTGCGGTCGAAGCCGGACGCGGACGTACCCAGACAGCAATGCTTGTACTTCTTTCCGCTGCCGCAGGGGCAAGGGTCGTTGCGGTTGACCTTTGAGTGTGTCACGAGACCTCCGGGATCATTCTACCGGGGGTTTCCGCTCGGGTCTCTGGGAGTTGACCGCGTGCCCTGAGAGTCGGAGAATGGGATGCCGCTCGAATCGGCGCGGCGAGAAAGGGGAAACCGATGCGAGCGATGACAGAGGAGTTTTTGAGGGCGGCCTTTGCCGGTGAGAGCCAGGCTCATATGAAATACCTTGCCTTTGCCGACAAGGCCGACAGGGAGGGTAAACCCAATATCGCCAATTTGTTTCGTGCGATTGCATATGCCGAACAGGTGCATGCGACCAACCACCTGAAGGTTCTCGGGGGGATCGCCACGACCGGCGACAACCTGGTCGCTGCAAAACAGGGCGAGGACTTCGAGATCGAGGAAATGTATCCGGCCTACCTTGCGGTCGCCGAACTTCAGGAGGAGAAGGCCGCGCAGCGCAGTATGGGCTACGCCGAGGAGGCCGAGAAAGGGCACTCGGTGCTCTACGCCGCAGCCAAGATGGCAGTCGAGGCGGGCGAGGACCTCGCCGAAGCCAAGGTCTGGGTCTGTCCGGTCTGCGGTTGGACGACAACCGACGAACTGCCGGAAAAGTGCCCGGTCTGCGACGCCCTGGCCAAGGTGTTTGAGGAATTTGGGGTCTGAGCCACAAAGCCCGTCCTATTTGTCTTGAAGCAGCTATTTTTCAGCGAGACACTTTCTTTGCAATCGGCGGTCCAGCGCTCGAGGTTGATCCGTCTCAGTTGCCGTTGCGACCTGGCCGGGATCCCTACATCACGGCAGGGATACGCTCATTTCCTCGAGGGTTCCTTGGGCTTTGGCAGCCAACGGGCTGTCGGGAGCGAGAGTTTCAACCCGTTCGAGTAGGTCACGAACGAGAGCCTGGTCCGCGTTGGTTTGCAGCAGCGCCTCGGCGAGGTAGAAGTTGATTGCCGGGTCGTTCGGGGCAACCCGGTAGGCTTGCTCAAGCGAGATCCGGCCAAATTCCGGGTTTCCTGTTTGGAGATAGAAAAATCCTATTGTTCCGAGCACCTCTGGGGAATAGGGATTGAGGGTCATGGCAAGCTGGAAGCTCGCTCGCGCCTCCTCGAGAAGACCTGAGTCCGCCTGGACACGGCCCAGACGCAACACGGTCCGCCAGCTACCGTCATCCAGGTTGATGGCCAGCTGCAGCCTTTCCATGGCACGGTCCAGATCGCCGAGACGGGCGTAGGCCATGCCCAAGGTCTCGAGGACTTCGATCTGGTTGGGCTCGAGTTCGGCGGCAGTCTCCAGAGCCTCGCGTGCTTCGTCGAATCGGCCGAGCATGTAGTGGATTCGTCCGATCATACTGTGTGTCGCGGCATCGGAGGGGTTGATCCGGGCGGCACGGTGGAACTCGGCGATGGCCTTGTCGGGGTTACCGAGTCCGAGCTGTGCCTGGCCGAGCAGGTACTGCAGGCGGTAGTTTTCCGGGTCGGCCGCGACGCCCCGGCGGGCGATCCCGAGTGCATCGACGAAGTTCTGGGTGCGAAGCATCTCGCTGCAGGCATTGACGTAGTGCAGAGCGATTACGCCGTCAAGGGGATTGGGCATCTTTGCCAGCTCATCATGGCTTGGAAAGTCCTTGAGGCGATCGGCGGCACCACCGCCGCCCAGGTACCCCAGTGCCTCGAGTTTGGCCCGCGTCTCTGGGTCGATGCTGGTGGAAGCCGAGCGATCCACAACCGTTGAGCTGACCCTGTGCGCGAGTTCGGCCAGTTGGCGGTCCATCTCTGCCGTGATTTCCGGCCTCTGGGAAGCGATGTTGAAGAGCTCGCCGGGGTCCTCCTCGAGGTCGTAAAGCTCGGCCCTGGGCGCCAGGATGTACTTCCACTTATCAGTGCGCAGGCCGCGCAGGGGCGCCCACTTGAAGTGGTACTGGGAGAAGTGACTCTCAAGCATCGAGGGCAGTTCGAGTGAGATCGAGGGATCCTCGAGTGAAGGGACCAGGGTCGTGCCTTGCATGTCTGGGTGGACGGGAAGGTCGAGAAGGTCAAGGATGGTCGGTGCGATGTCTATCGTTCGAACCTGCGAGCGGACCCGGCCGCCTCGGGCAAAGCCCTCGCCGGGCGCTGCGATCAGCAGTGGCACGCGCTGGGTGGCGTCGTAGATGAAGGATGCGTGAGTGGGCTCGCCGTGCTCCTCCAGAGATTCACCGTGGTCGCCCACGACCACGATCACGGTGGATTCGAGAAGTCCCTTGGTCTCCAGGTGGTCGAGAACAGCGCCGAAGCACTCGTCGACAAAGGCGATCTCGCCGTCATATCCGATGGTGAACATGGAGCCATAGGGCGCCGGTGGGGCATATGGCTGATGCGGGTCAAAGTAGTGCATCCAGAGCAGGAAGGGTTTGTCGCCGTGGTCCTCCAGCCAGCGGAAGGCGGCGAGGTTCACGCGGTCAGCGGTGCGCTCGATGAAGCCGAAGGATAGCGGCGTGCGGGCCTCGATCTCCCCTGGCGACCAATCCTCATCGTAGTCGTCGTTGTAGGTGTCGAAACCCTGGTCCAGGTTGAACTGGGAGTCGACCGGGAAGGCGCCGATAACCGCGCCGGTGGCATAACCTTCCGCCTTGAGGATCTCGGCCAGGGTTGTGAGTTCGTCATCGACGTAGAAGCCGTCATTGTCGTGCACGCCGTGGAAGGCCGGGTAAGTGCCGGTGAAGATGGACGCGTGGGAGGGGAGAGTGATCGGCACCGGAGAGATCGGGTACTCGAAAAGCACCGCCTGCTCGGCGGCAAATGCATCCAACCGCGGTGTTTGAGCGGTCTCGGAGCCGTAGCAGCCCAGGTGGTCGGCCCGGGTCGTGTCCAGGGTCAGGATGAGTACGTTGGGCCGTTGGTCCCCCTGACCGCCGCAGCCCGCCAGGATCGCGGCCGCGACAAGGGCGACGAGCATTGCTGAGCTGCGCTGACGGCTCATCACAGGTTCTTCCGCAGGATCTCGGCGTTGATCTCGGAAAAGACCTCCCGTCTGGTCTCCTCCTCAAGTTCGAGGCGGTGCATATCGCTGTAGTGTTTGACGACTTTGTCCCAGGATTCCTCGAGAGTCAGGACTTCGGGGAATCTGATGCTCTCCACCCTGATCAGCGTGTAGCCGTCGCGGCCGAAAGTGAGGTTGGCCTTGTCGTAGCGTTCGATGAGCAGCGGGTCGCTGAGTTCACCTTCCTCCAGGGCGATGACTGCTTGCTGTGTGCGCGGCCCCGCCCAGGTTGCGATGCCCTCCAGCCGGAGCCAGCCGGTATCCCCCCCGGCGACGGCGCTAAGGTCGTCGGAGATCTCCCGTGCCGCTGCGGCCATGTCGCGACGGCCGGACCGGATCTCCTTCGCCAGGTCCTCCAGGAGTTCGTAGACATCGTAGTTCCGCTGGTAGCCTTCGAACTTGACCGTGATGAGGCGCAGGCGGTACATCTTCGGCGTCTGGAAACGTCGATAGTGCTGGTCGTAGTACTCCTTGACTGCGCCGGCCTCGGCGTGCTCGGCGATTCTCTTCTGGAGATAGTGGCTGGCGCCCACCCTGGCTCTGGCCTCGGCCTCGGCGTCTTCGATGGCAACGGTGAAGGCCTGATCAGTTGCGAGGTCCATCTGCAAGGCCTTCCACAACAGGAGCTCGCGTTTCACCGCGAGGGCGAGCCACTCCTCGGGAGGAGTTTTCCTGGCCTTCAGGAAGGGCGCCGTTTCCAGGTAGGTCTGCACGTCAGCGATGGTGATGACCCGGTCTCCGATCGAGAACAGGACCTCGCCGGGCCCCGCCGTCGCGTCGGCCTCGAGGAGTTCGGGATGGTGGACCGCCTGACTCTCCGCCAGGATCTGTTCCAGCACCTTGTTTTCCTGCAACTCCAGAGCCTCTTTGGTAAGCCGGCGCATCAGCCGTCCACGGGCATCCTTGAAATCCATGTGGTAGGGCTCGAAGCGGTCGTCGAGCCTGAAGATGTGAAATCCGATCGCAGTCTCCACGACCGCGCTGAGCTCGCCTTGGTCAAGATTCCACACGACCTCCTCGAGGGACGGGGTCAGGGTGCCTCGGCTGATACGACCGATGAGGCCTTCCAAATGGGCGGTCTCGGAATCGGAGAACTCGCGGGCGAGATCGCCGAAGTGACCGCCGCCGCGAATACGCTCCAGGAGCTGCTCCATCTCTGCCCGAACGCGGGCGCGCTCTTGCGGGCCTGCGTCTCTGGCAACTCGGCGGAAAATGTGGCGCAGCCGGATTTGTTCGGGATGGCCGAACTGGTCGGGATTTTGCCTGTAGAAGTTCTGCAGGTCCTCTTCGTCGATGTCGATCCTCGAGTTGATGAGCCGTTGCTGGGCCGCATCGATCAGTGCCGTCTCGCGGGCCTGCTGGATCTGAGCTGCTACCTCGGGTTGGCTGCTCAGCTCCTCACCCTTGGCGGCCAGGGCACGAGCTACCAGGAGATCGCGCGTCAGGCCGATCCGCCATTCTCTCAGCGACTCCCCGCTTTTCGGGCTCTGACGAGCCTCGGGCCTGGTCAGGGTGTAGGCTTCGAGATCCGCGCGGGTCAGCTCTCCCAGGTCGGAACGTGCCACAAGGCTCTTGCTGTCCGTCCCGGCCCCGCATGAGGCAAGGGTGACGAGGGCGCCGGTCGTGATGAAGGCCCTGACAAGGCGATGATATCGATGGGAGAAGGCGCGCCGGGGACTTGGACTGAACAATGTTGTGGTCTCCTGTTGTAACGGGTCAGGGAGATATTGAGGACTGAGGCGAGGGATTCTTGCCGGCGATCTGTACTGTGCCCACACTGCATCCTTCAGAAACGGAGTCTGACGGCTCCACCGGCCTTCGGGTCCTCTCTCTCGCACCATGGGCACCTGTTGCTCCACGCTGCTCAGGGTAGCCTAGATTCTGCAGCCACGATCGGAAAATCAAGAATATTGAAACTGCACCCGGCAGAACAGCTCATCTCAAAAGACAAAAACACGAGGAACGGCGACGCCGTTCCTCGTTTGGTTTCAGGCCAGTTGAATCAGACTTACTCGATGTTGAAGGACTGCAGTTCCACAGGCACACAGTCCTGGTCCTCGACGGTCACGCGAATCACCCAGTTGCCTCCGAAGCCGAGGCCTGCCAGGTAGGTCGGACTGTATCCGCCACCACCGATGGTGGCGATCCACATGCGACCCATCGAGGTGCTGGTGTCGCGACCGGGAAAGCAGTTGCCGTACACGCCGGCGTAGAAGTTCGCCGTGCCGGTGACAACGGCAGCGGCAGGACCGATGGCACGCGTCTGGATGGTCTGGTTGGTCGGGCAGGGGCCGCTGGGCAGCATCGGTGACACGGCGACGGCAATGCGACCAGCGCCAGGGGCAGCGCCGGCCTGGTACATGACAAAGGACCACGCGGTGTTCGTGTTGATCTTGGCCGACACACCGACGATGTCGAGGCCTGCCTGGATGCACTGGGTCGGCACGTCCCAATCAACGACCGAAGACCAGGTGCCGCCACCGAGGCCGGACTCACAGGTGCCGTCGTCGAACTGCAGCAATGAGGTCGCTCTTCCTTCGTTCTTGGTGATCTTCATGTCGCCACGGGTCACCGGTGGAAGGACGTCGGGAACCTGGCCGGTAAACGGCGCCGCATCGACTGAGGTTCTGAGTTTGAGCGTCGGGCGCTCCGCGTAGAGGACCCCCCCGGCGAGGACCAATACGGCGATAAGGGCAACCACAAATATAATCTTACGGTCTCTAAATCCCATCGTCTCTTCCCTCCTCTTCAGTAAAAAAAATATAGTTCCATTTCCATAATGGGGAGAACCCCTCTCTTTGTCAACAGTGCTCGCAATATTCAATAACTCAATGAGACTTAATCTCGATACAAGAAAACCTGCATCGAAACCCACTCGAATGGGATGTACCCGTCTGGATCGGTGTTTTGATATTCCGAACCGTCTTGCCGGCGAATTTCGAAGTCGATCAATGAAGTTTCGCCTGGAATGACCCAATCGGTCAGGTCGATGATGTCTCCGACGGTGACGGCGCCTGGGCACCACCCGTTGCGGTCGTAGGTCCAGGTCCCCGCCTGGGGACTGTGCGGGTTGTACTCGCAGTCGGTTCGCCACGGCAGGACCGAAAGTCGCTGGTCGTCTACGAAGACATCCTGTCGGAGAACGCAGAACTCGGCACAGTTTTCGGCGTTTCCGAAGGCGTGGCCGGTGGTGATCAGGCGGGCTTCCACGCGGGTGACATCGGCTGGGATCTCAAGTGCTACGGGTTCGACTTGCTCGTCGATCGGGACGTCCAAGTTGCCGATGCTGACGGTTCGCCGCCCCATGATGTTTCTGACTTCAGCCGGGGTGCGGAGAGTGCCTGGATAAAAAACGAAATCGTAGGTGATGCGCCAGCCCTCTCCTGAGGCGTGGCCCGGTCCGACCCAGGTGTCGATCCAGGAGACCAGGGTCTGGGGGCCCGAGAGCAGGGGGCCGAGGGCGGTGATGTCGATGTATTCGCACATTTCGATGTGATAGGGGGTGATGTACCGGGCCAGTTCGAGGTACTGCCAGTCTTCCTCGGCGTCCTCGGGATTGAGCACCATCTGAAGGCTGCCGGTACGGTCCCAGTCATCACAGTCGCCGCTCTCCGGACATTCCAGGTGGATTCGGAGTCCGATCTGGTTCCAGTCGCCGCCGTTTGGGAACTCGACCTCCTCGACGATCGTCCGGTGGTTCTCCGCTCCGAAGTAGTGGTAGGCCTGGTTAAAGGTCCTGACAAAGGTCGCCTCGTCCGGGACCTCGGTATCCGGGCAGCGGTACCACGGCTCATCCTCGTCGAAATCGACCCAGATTCCGGCGTCGGGATCGTCAGGCGGGGGCAGGGGAGTGCCGGCGACAAAAGTTGGGTCATTCGTGGCGTTGTCAACGATCGATCCGTAGGCGGTGAATATCGGGTCCCAGGGGTCGGTGGGTCTGATATAGAGGTTCTCGCTGGAATCCAGGCTGACGACGGCTGTGAATCCGGCGCCTTCCAGGCCCAGAGACTGCAATGCGCCGTTGATCTGGGTGTGGGACATCGGTTCGAGCGTTCGCGTCAGAACGCCCTGCGACTGACCGGCGGAATCGAGGACCTCGATGGTGAAGGTCTCGCGGAGATTGGTCGAGGGGTTGACGATGCCGAGGTTGGATCGGAACACCGCGGACTCGGTCAGACCGGGAACGATGATCGGATCCGACCCGTAGCGTCGCGGCAGGCCGGAGATTGCCTGGCCGTAGG
>JAUWTC010000269.1 GCA_030609785.1 Holophagae bacterium | reverse complement strand
TCAGCCGTGCAACATCAGTGCGAAGATTTTCGCGTCACAGGGCTTGACCACCGCCGAGCCCCGCAGGTTGCGTTTCCTCTTCCGGCTCTTCTTCGCCAGGATGTGGGATGTGTAGGCGTGGTGGCGTTTGAACTTGCCGTTGGCGGTTTTTTTGACCCGCTTGGCCAAGCCTCGGTGGGTTTTCAGTTTTGGCATGATTCTCTCCTTGTCATAGTTCTAAAGAACGAGTTTCAATTTTTTCTTCCACACGATCGAGCACGGCGTCCAGGGCATGGACACCCTCGTCGCGACGATGACGCAGGCGCAGGGACACCGTGCCGTTTTCGGCTTCCCGGCCCCCAATGACCAGCAGGTACGGCACCTTCATGGCCTCGCCCTCGCGGATCTTGTAGCCCAACTTCTCCGACCGCCCATCCAGTTCGGCCCTCAATCCTCGGGCCCGCGCCGCGTCCACGACCTCTTGGGCATAGTCCATGACGGCATCGGTGATCGGCAGCACCCGAATCTGCTCCGGCGCCAACCAGGGTGGGAGGTCCCCTCCAAAGTGCTCCAGCATGACACCGAAGAACCGCTCGAGCGACCCCAAGATGGCACGGTGGATCATCACCGGACGCTTGGAATCTCCATCGGAATCGACAAAGCCCAGATCGAAGCGCTCCGGCATCTGGAAATCCAGCTGGATGGTTGCCAGCTGCCAGGCTCGATCCAGGGCATCGTGGATATCGAAGTCGATCTTCGGGCCGTAGAAGGCCCCATCTCCGGGCTTGACGGTGAAGGTGATGCCCTCTCGACTCTCGAGACACGACATCAAGACGGCCTCGGCGTGCTCCCAGACTGCCGGGTCACCCATCGCCTTCTCCGGGCGTGTCGAGAGGTAGACATTGATGTCGGAGAATCCGAAGAGCGCGTAGATCTCGAAGACGAAATCGAAGAGCTTTTCGATCTCCTCTCCAATCTGGTCCGCAGTGCAAAAGATGTGGGCGTCGTCCTGGGAGAAGGTCCGAACCCGCGTCAGCCCGGTGACCACGCCGGAACGCTCGTAGCGATGGAGTCGCCCGAAATCGGCGATACGGATCGGAAGGTCCCGGTAGGAATGCGCCTGAGCACCGAAGAGCAGGCAGTGGGACGGGCAGTTCATCGGCTTGAGCGAGTTGGACCGCTCCTCGACCTCGTCGAAGGCGTCGGCGAAGAACATGTCGTCACGATAGTTGTCGTAGTGCCCCGACGTCTTCCACAGATCAACGTCGAAGACCTGCGGCGTGATCACTTCGTCATAACCGTAGGCCCTGTATTTCTCCCGCATCAGCTCGAGCAACTGGTTGTAGACGATCGTGCCCCGGGCGTGGAAGAAGGGACTGGCCGGGGCCGCCTGATGGAACGAAAAGAGGTCGAGTTTCCGGCCCAGCAGCCGGTGGTCGCGCTTGCGCAGTTCCTCGAGGCGTGCGAAGTAGGCGTTGAGTTCTTTTTTCGAGGCAAAGGCCGTACCGTAGATACGCTGCAGCATCTCGTTGCGCTCGTCACCCTTGAAGTAGGCGCCCGACGCCTCCAGCAGCTTGGCCGCACCGATTTGGGAGGTGCGTTGAACATGAGGTCCGCGGCACAGGTCGACGAAATCGCCACTGTGGTACAGGGTGATGACCTCGCCCTCGGGGATGTCCTCGAGCCGTTTGAGCTTGATCTCCTCGCCCCGCTCGATCATCAGCTCTCGAACCCTGGCCCGATCGGCCTCCTCCCGTTCGAAATGGAGGTCCTCGGCAATGAGGCGTGTCATTTCGGCCTCAATGCGCTCGAAGTCCTCAGGCTTGAAAGGCCGGGGGAAGCGGAAGTCGTACTGAAATTTGACCGAGTGGTCCTGACGGCCGGCATCAATCAGCGTACCGGGCCACAGGCGCTGGACCGCGTCGGCCATCACGTGCTCGGCGGAATGACGAATGATCTCGCCGGCCTCGGCATCTCGGGTCGTGACGATTCGAAGACTGACATCCCGATCCAACGACGTCCTGAGGTCCACCAGGACATCATCGACAAAGCCGGCCACGGTGTCGTGAGCCAACCTCTTGCCGATGCTCTGGGCGACCTCAAGCACGGTCGTACCCACCGGGTATTCCCGCTTGCTGCCGTCCGGCAATGTCACCCCAATTGTGCTTGCCATCTCAGACCCCATTCTCCAAAAACACAAAGCCCGACCAAAACGGTCGGGCCTTTTCAGTACGACGGCGGCTGGTAGGCGCGCGCGGACTCGAACCGCGGACTTCATCCGTGTGAGGGATGCGCTCTAACCAACTGAGCTACGCGCCTGCGTACTGGAAAATGGTAGGCGCGAGCGGACTCGAACCGCTGACCCCTACCGTGTCAAGGTAGTACTCTAACCAGCTGAGCTACGCGCCTACAGGCTAATGACGGGTGGTCCAAGGACTCTTGAAACCCGACTTCGACCGTATGATCTGACAAAGAACAACCCCAAAAACTGGGAAAAGGGATGCTACCACCGGGCCGATTGGCTGTCAATGGATGTAGGGGGGATGAGGGTCCAGGGATTAGGGGTCAGGGATCAGGATTCGGGGATCATTCCCGCGTTCGCTTCTGCGGAATTCACCAGCGCTCCGGGTCCAACCCCTCGAACACCAGGAGTGTGCTTCGGGAAATTCGAAGATTGAGGACCAACTCGCCGGTCGATGAGTCGACGGTCAGAGGCAGGAATTCGAAATGCTCCGGCGCCGGGCCGTCGAGATTGAGGACCGCTCCTTTGTGCCATTCGTCCCGGCCAGCCTCAGCGCGATAGACGACGATGGACTCTTGCTCGCGTCGGAGTTGGAAGAGGTCGTTCCCGTCACGACCCCAGGCCAGCCGCGTCGGGTGGGAGCTGACCTGGGTCGGCGAACTGCCCTCCGGAGACACCAGCCACGCACCCTGGTTGGCGTCACTGCTGTCGGTCCAGACGCTGTAGGCGATCCAGCGGCCGTCAGGACTCCACACGGGATAGTCACCCCCCGGTGGACTGACGGATTTTGGATCACCACCGGCGGCGGACACGACCCAGATCCTCAGGGGAGAACCCGCGGCGTAGGCGACGAAGCGGCCGTCCGGCGACCACGTCGGGAATTCCGACCCTTCCACTCCGGTCGCCAACGTCACCGGCTCGCCCCCGCCAAGCGCCAGGACCATCAGATCGACACCTCCGGCCTCCGCATTCCTCTTGAGGTAGGCCAAGCGGGTTCCGTCAGGCGACACCACCGGGCAACTGGCGCCGGAACCGGCGGCGACCACTGGGCCCTCGTCGCCTCGGTTCAAGTCGACCCGGTACAAGCTGGGCCCTCCGTCAATGCTCCGCCGGAAAAAGACCGAAGCCTCCGGACCGACGCTGCCCCACCCCACCTTGGGCTCACCGCACGTGACGCATCGAAGGTGTCCCGTCAAAGGATCCACCGCAACGATGTCGTACGAGTTGCGCTGATCGACGACGGCCAACCGGGTTCCCGTTCGGTCGAAGGCCGGATAGTTGAGGGACAGCGGGGGGGCCACGAGGTCTGCTACCCCGCTTTTGGATATGCGGACCAACCTGCGCCCAACCGAGGCCGCCAGCGACCGGCCCTCGGGATGCCATGACAGGCCCTGAAGGAGGGCCCCACCGGTCAACCACTCTTCGACGGCGCGCCCACCTTTCCGACCGACAAAGATCCCGGCGCGTGTGTCGCTGCCTCCGCCCAAAAAGGCCGCCCCACCCCCCGGCCGTGGCATCGCAGCCCAGTACTGGCGTCCGCCCGGGGATACCGGATAGATCGTTGTTTGCCCCGTATCAGGCGTCCAGGCCCACAGGGCTGCGGCACCCTCGATGATCCTCGAAACGACCATGGTATCCGGGTTCAACCAGGCTCCCCGGGAAGCGTTGTCCAGAACCGAGACGGCCGCGCCGCCGACCGACGGCAGGATCTCCACCGACATCGAAGTGTCGCCCATGCGCGTTACGGCGACTGCTTGACCGTCCGGAGAGTAGGCCGGCCAGATCGGCGCGCCGTCAGAGTTGCTCTGGGCGAGGACCCGTGGCTCTTGTTGATCGACAGGGACAACCAGAATCTCGAAGGCGCCGCTATTTTCAACCTCTACGACCACCTCAGTCCCCGAGGGACTCCAGTTGATGTGTCGGATCGAACCCGACCCCTCGTGCAGGGTCCGAGCCCGCCAGAGGCCCGGATCAGGCCGAAGGGGTTCCATGCCCGACCGTCCCCCGAAAAAGCCGGCGACAGATCCGGCCAACAGCACGGCCGAGGCGGCCAGGCCGACCCGAATCAAGCGCCGGCGGCGACGAAGCTCGACCGCCCTGATCGAACTCGAACCGAGCTCGACCGTCGGAATCTCCCCGTCCTCAAGCGGAGACCTGCCGAGGAAGGCCTCAAGATCGAGAATCAGGGCCTCGGCATTTGGATACCGCCGGCCCGGGTCTTTCTCCATACACCTTTCGATGATCGCGGCCAGTTCGAAAGACACACTGGGCGCACTCTCGTTCAAGGGTGGATACTGACATTTGATAACCGCCTGCAGGACCTGGACTGGTGTCGAGCCGGTAAAAGCCCGGAGCCCACTGACCATTTCGTAGAGAACGGCCCCGAACGAGAAGATGTCGGCGTGAGCCCCAACATGACCTCCAAGTGCCTGCTCCGGCGCCATGTAGGGGCACGAACCCAAGACCATGCCCGGCGCCGTCAGCGTTGCCTCGGAACTGTGGCCGCCGGCTTGAACCAGTCGGGCCAACCCGAAATCCAGGACCTTGGCATGCCCCTCGTCGGAAACCACGATGTTCGAAGG
>JAUWTC010000249.1 GCA_030609785.1 Holophagae bacterium | reverse complement strand
CTGTGCCCAGCCCCGCCGAAGCGCGTGATCTCTTCGGCTTCAAGATCGACAAGAAGGGGATCCAGCCGATTTGGCTGGAGATCGAGAACAGGAGCGACCGCGAGCACTGGTTCTTCATTCGTAACCTCGACCCCGACTATTTTTCGCCCCTCGAGGTGGCCTGGATGGGCCGCAAGAGGTACAGGAAGAGCGCACGGGCCGAGATGGAGCGCGCCATCTATGACCGGCAGATACCCCTGCGTATCCCGGCGGGCGAGATCACTTCCGGTTTCGTCTTTGCCAATCAGACCCTCGTTGCAAGGAGGGTCTTAGTTGAGCTGATCGACGAGATGAGAGGGGTGATGCACTTCGACTTCATGGTCAAGGTGCCCGGCTTGAGAACCGACTACGAGAGAGTTGATGCGGACAGTCTCTATCAGGAGTACACCGATCTCGACCTACCGGGGCTTCGACGCTGGATCGAAGAGCAACCCTGCTGTGTGACCAACGCCAAGGGGACCAAATTTGGCGATCCGCTCAACCTCGTCGTGGTGGGTACCGAAACGGCCGTGTGGCCGGCTTTCGTACGGGCGGGCTGGAACGTTACCGAAGTAATGACCACGTCTTCGGTGTGGAAGACCATCAAGTCGTCCCTGTTCAGGTCGCGTTACCTCTACTCGCCGATCAGCCCGTTGTACGTCTACGACCGGCCACAGGACATCGCCCTGCAGAAGGCGCGGGGCACGGTGGATGAACGCAACCACCTTCGTCTGTGGCTGGCGCCCGTGACCTATCATGGAGAGCCCGTAATGATCGGCCAGATCAGCCGAGACATCGGTGTTCGTCTCACCACCAAGTCGCCGACCATTACCACTCACAAGATCGACCCGGATGTGGACGAGACCCGGGCCTTTATCTTGATGGACCTCTTGTTTGCCCGTGGTGTCGCGCGATTTGGGTATCAGGGAGGCGTGGGCGCCGCACCGATCGGTCAGCCGCGGGGGAATCTCACCGACGATCCGTACGTCACCGACGGCCTCCGCCTGGTTCTCTTCATGAGCGAAGAGCCGGTGCCGGTGGACCAGGTGGATTACCTCGAGTGGGAGGAGAGTGGTCGACATTGAGGTCCTGCTCGGTCCGCCAGGCCGCTTCCTCGGACATAATGAGAAGGTGACTATGACAAACAAGCGTTGTTTTCTTTCTTTCGTTCTCCTGGTCTTCGGTGTCGCGGCGGGCGCTGCCTCTGAAGGCACGGGGGGCGGTTTCGACATCGGACCGGCTCTGGATCAGGCCCTGAGGACTGCGATCCTGGAGGGCGAGAGTCAGCCTCCCTCCAGTCCTGAGGGCGATGAGAGCCAGGCCGCAGACCTGATGGAATCGATTGCCGAGAGTACGACCGCAGTCTCTGAGGATGCCCCGGCTGCCGAGCTTTGGCCGAGCGACCGGTTGGTGGGCGGCTTTGACAGTACGAGCCGGTGGGTGACCGCCGGGCTGGCCCTGGGGCTCGGTACCTACTTTGCCGTGGCCGATACGGACGACGTTCGCAGCCTCGGAGATGCAACCCAGCTTCTCCCAGGACTGGCGGCTCTGGGTATCACGATCGGCATTCGCGATTGGGACGGCCTCAAACAGCTCGGTTTGGCTTCGGGCACAGCCCTGGTCCTCACCCACGGCATCAAGGAGGTGGTGGACAAGACGCGGCCTGACACCTCTGCGAACAACTCGTTCCCGTCGGGACATACATCGGCGTCGGTCACCGGCGCGGCGTTTCTTTGGAGGCGATATGGACCGAAGTGGGGCGTCCCCGCCTCGGTCCTCGCGGCCTATACCGGATTTTCGCGGGTGGAGGGGCAGAATCACTTCATGGACGACGTGGTTTCCGGGATGGCGGTGGGGCTGATCTCCAACTGGCTGTGGACGGATCCCATCGACAAACGGGTTCAGATGGCGCTCTTCCCGACCCGCGGCGGCGCCGGTTTCAATATGAAGATCGACCCCTCGGCATCCACGGGGCTGCAGGCCGACGACGGGTGGGAAGAGGAAATCCCCAGGAGGATGTTTGCCTGGGAGATCGGGGCCTCCCACGTCAGACGAAACGACGTCGTGGCGCCGAACCCCGGGGGGACGCCCATCGACTTTCGCTTCGACCAGGAAAACGACCCCACGGTGACCGCCGGTGTGGCTCTGGGCTGGGCGCCTCCGAGCATGCGGTACACCGTCTACGCCGCGTTTTCTCCGTTCGAGGTCCGAGAGGTTGTGGAATTCGCTGAGGACACTCCCTTTGCCGAGGGGTTGATCCCGGAGGGCACCACAGTTCAGAGCCGGTACCAGGCCTTTGATTACCGTCTCGGCGCCGCCTACGCGGTCGTCAACAAGCCTCGCTTTCGGTTGGCTCTCGGTGGGTCGGTCACGGTGTTCGACACCGAAGTGGGCTTTGTCTCCGAAGACGACGTCAAGGTCAGTGAAGGTGTCGTCGTGGTCCGTCCGGTGCTGTCCGTCAGTCTCGAGGCGGCGTTGGGTGGTCGCTGGTATGGATTTGCGAGGTACCACTGGTGGTCGGACTCCGACTTCGAGACCAAGGACACGACGGTGCAACTCGGCTACCGGTTGCATCGCAAATGGGCACTTTCCCTCGGCTATCGATACCTGGAGCGCAAGGTCGATGTGACAGAACTCTACAACAACGTCGACCGCAGCCAGACCGCACTCGGTGTGCGGTATATGTGGTGAGGGGCTGTCGGTGTCGGAGGTTCGAATTCTTGGATTTAGTGTTGTCGACAAGGTCAGCAATAGCGACGGTTTGGAGTGGCAGGGACAGGATCAACGTTCGAGTAACGGCTTGAACTTTCTCGATCCAAGCGCTATACCTACCTTATGGACGAGGTTGCAACTCTCTTGAATCGCATGGTCGAAAAGGGGATCATCCTCGACTATGCGGTGTTCGGCGCTGTCGCACAGATGCGATACACGGAAGCTGTGACCACTTTGGACGCAGATGTTCTCGTTGCCGTTGCGAATCCGGAAGCGATTGACGTTCTTGGCCCCCTCTACAGATTCTGTAGTGCCCTTGGCTATCATCCCGAGGGAGAGGCCATTCGTGTCGGGGTGTGGCCGGTGCAGTTGATTCCCGCGTTTGATGGCCTGACAGAAGAGGCGATCAGGGAGGCGGAGAACGCAGACCTGGAAGGCACACCGATCCGAGTCGTCCGTGCCGATTTTCTTGCGGTGATTGCCCTCAGCGTCGGGCGTGCAAAGGACTATGCTCGCATCCTGGCCTTGCGTGAGGTCGGAGCGGTGAGGGACGAACAGGTTACGGCAATCGCCGAGCGCCATGGCTTGGCTGATGCTTGGAACAAATTCCTCGAGAAGTTCGATGAGGCATGATTTTCGAATGTTGTTAGCTCGGCAGGCTGCCTGGCAGCGCTCCCGCGCCGAACAATCGTGGGCCGAGAAGCTGCGAATGGCAATTCTCATGCGGGAGGACCTGAAATCCATTCGGAAATCCCGGTCACGAGATGAAGAGCAACAAAGGAAGGGCGCCGACGACTACCCACCTGAGCATCGGTGACCCTGACCGCTGTCCTGGAGAGCCGCTCCTGCCCATGCCGCGCTTCGGTATGATGCCCGGATGAAGATTCTCGAACACAGTATCGTTCGCAATATCGACACCCCCGGGCCTGGCGTGATCACCTCGGTCAATCCGGCGACCGAGGCCGAGATCGTCCCGGCACTGGGCGCGGGCAATACCCTGATATTCAAACCGGCCTCGGCGACGATTCTGACGGGTCTGTGCCTGGGCGACATGGCCCGCCGGGCGGGTCTGCCGCCGGGCGTGTTCAACACCGTCGCGGGGCTTGGTCGCCGCTGGCCTGGATGGCTGTCAAAGGGGCTGTAGAATCGAGACATGATTATTCGAATGGTCGGGCTTTTGTTCGTGCCGATGTTGATTCTGGCGGTTGCCGGATGTCGAGAAACAGCATCGACAGCGCCTGAAGGTGAGACCCTCTCTCCGTCGGCCAGGCTCGAAACGGTTCAGATGCTTCTCGAGGACCTCGAGGCGCCACGGCATCCGGCTGATGGAGGAGGCTTGGCGTGGTTTGACCCTGTGCCCGGGCTTTTCACCGCCGGTGGACGGGGTCGATTTTCGATCGTGTACGAGGCGGGACCTGAGGGCATCGCCGAGGGCGGTGCGGTGTATTTCATGCCCTCGCCCTTTTGGGGATGGAGCCCGCCACAGACCCGCAACTCGGAGGCTTTGGGCTTTTGCCGAGTTTCGACCGAAGCTGAAGGCATCGACCTCGAGGTCGAAGGCGCCGGCGGACAGCTGCTTGTTGCAACTGTCGGCGGTCGGCCTTTGAGACTGGGCGAGAGGCTCTTGATCGAGTATGGCGCGGGACCGGCCGGCGCTGTCGTTGACCGGTTCGCTGAGCATGACTCTCGGCTGTGGGTTGCCGTCGACGGAGACGGCGACGGCGTGCGGAAGGTGCTGATCGACAGCCCCGGCGTCGACATCGTGGCCGGACCGCCGGCCCGGCTCCATCTGGCGTTACCGGGCGTCGTCAGGCCGGGCGAGACCGTTGGGCTGACGATCGCGGTACTGGATGCCCTGGGCAACGCCGGTCCACTCTTTGAGGGCGAGGTCATGTTGGAGAGCGATGTGCGTCTGGCCGACCTCGTGACCGTGGTACCTCTCCCGGCAGGTGACCTGGGACGTACGCGAGTCGAGTTCACGGCGCCTGAGGCAGGAGTGGTACGGATAAAGGCTCGGGTGGGAGAGGCCTTGACGGCCGAGAGCAACCCGATGAGAGTCGCGACCGACGGGCCGAGAGTCCTTTGGGCTGACCTGCACGGCCATTCGGGTCTTTCCGATGGCACCGGGACGCCCGAGGACTATTTCTCGTACGCTCGGGATATCGCCGGCCTCGACATTGCGGCCCTGACGGACCATGACCACTGGGGTGTGGATTTTCTCGATACATCGCCGAAAATGTGGGCGGCCATCGGG
>JAUWTC010000171.1 GCA_030609785.1 Holophagae bacterium | reverse complement strand
CCTTCATCCGGCTTTGCCGGGTTGCACATCTCATCAATCGTCTCCCGTCCATCCAGAACGTGCCTTCACAACCAGGCGAAGACGAACGGCTGCCCCCACCGGTCCACCGGCGTCCACCGTCGTCAGGGACTCAACCCGGTACTTGGTCGTCTGAAGTCCCGAGCCCAGACCTGAGCGAAGCGCTGCCACCATCCCTGCGGGCGCCGCCACAGTGCCGCCCGACAGGACCAGGCCAACACCGGGAATCTCCAGGGCCGCTACCAACTCCCGGGAGGAGCGCAGCCGGCCCAACAACCGAATCTCGTCCTCAAAGCTGCCCGGCCGCATGGGCCGTGCCTGAAGATCGTAAACCGTCCACGATGCGCCGTCGGCAACCACCAGGTCCAGCCGACCCTCTGCGACCTGGCTGGGGATTTCGATCTCCATCCGAACGGTTTCGACCGGGTCGCCCGGCCGTTGAAACCGCACCCTGATTCCAAGTCTTTCCCCGGGTTCGACGGCCCACCGGTCCGGGGTGACGTCCAACACTGAGGCCCTCTCCAGTCCGTTGGCCGAGTCCAGATTGACCTCGACGGAACGGATGTCATCGGAGGCAAAAGGCGATGCCGCCAGGTACCCAACAACGGCCGAAGTCCAGGCCGCCGCCTGGCTGGGTGCATCAGCCCCATCGAAGACCTGGTCGAGTACCAGGCTTTCGCCGCCCTCAAGACCGACCTCGAGGTGCATGTCGACACTCTGAATTCCGAAGCTGCGACCCCGGGTCTGGTGCGATCCGACCACGAGGATTCCGGTCAACAGCGGCGTCAACACCCGGTGATGCAGCACCTCGAAGTGATAGGAGCGTGGCCCAACACGAATGTCCAGCGGGAGCATCTCGGGCGCCGCGCCCAACGTCCCCCACACACCGTGTCGTCGATCCGAACGTACGGTACCGATGATCTCACCCGCGTTGAAAACCTTGAAGGAGTTCGCCAGGCTTGGGAGAATCGTCACCACCGAGGCCCGGGCCATCGGCATCGCCACGTCGCCCGCCCCCAGGAAGGGGTGGCCGAAGGCCCAAACCTGGCCGCCGTCGATCGCCGTGACCGTTCCGCCGGCCGAAAGGGAGGCATCTCCCCTGACCAGGACGCCGGCGATCATCGACCCGGGCATGAGCTCTCCGGTGGAAACATCGGCTGCGGTGCCGCCGCCCCCGGGCGCAGTAACCCAGCCCAGCCGCTGCCATACGTCAGCAGCCCAGCCCCGTCCGGCCGTCGCGAATGCCGGTCCCCCCGACGCCATCACCAGGGGTAGAACCTGCTGTTCGTTGGCCCCTCCAGGCAACAACCAGTCCAGCACGGTCTCCGCCAGACGGCCTTCTTGATGGGACGTCGCCAATTCAAGCAGGGCAGGACGGGTCGGGCCGGCCTCAAACCCGATGTCCGTGCCGGCATCGGCCAACCCCTGCATCCGGGTGAAGGGGGTCACCCCCGCGATCGGCTCGGTGGCGAATTGCCACCCAAACGCCAGGGCCCCCAGCAGTCGGCCGTCAACGGTGACGGGGGACCCGCTCATACCGGCCGCGACACCGGTGGCCTCGAACCGCGGGTCCTCCAGCCGAATCAGGACCATCTCACCCTCAGGCTGACTGGCCCCGACGACACCGAGAATTGTCACCGGGATCTCGACCAACCGGCCACCCTCGATCTCGGTGATGCAGACGCCCCGGTCTCCAGGCTTGACCTCGGCAGGCGTGATCACCTCAATTCCGGCTACCGCTGATCTACCGGTTCCCGCAAGAAGTATCAAAACAATGAAGGCCCAAACGCGTGTCATTACCGCGTCATTGTACTCGGGACCGGCGTGAGGGTTTCTTAGAGGCCCGAATATGCCGTTGGGGGGAACGAGGTTTCACGTGGGCGGGGTTTAGGATAAAATCATCAGTCAGGATTATGGCTGAACGGATTCATCCTCACCCGTCCTTGGTAGAGCGCCTGGTAGCGCTGGGTCGTCGTCTGCGCACCTTGCGCCGTCCGTCCGAGGCCGCCGAACTGCTGGAGATCGCCGCGAAGCTGTCGCCGAAGGGCGCCTCACTCCGCCAGGAGGCCCAGGAAGTTCGGGGAGACGAGGGCCTCGAGGACTTTGACCGGGAATTCAAGCGACGCAACCTGGAGGCGTCCCACGCCCTTGGCATGGCCCACATCTTCGAAAACAGGGGCGAGTATGGGCGAGCCGTCGAGATGATCGACATGGCCAAGTTGAGGATGCCCTTCAGCTATCTGCCCTTCACAACAGCCGGTTTCCTGCACCTCCGCCACGACGAAGCGGAAACCGCCCTGCAGGAGTTCACCCAGTCCCGGCGGCTCAACCCCCTGGACTACCGACTGGCGGTCGAGACCTCCCGGTGCGCACTTGAAAACGAACAGTTCGAAGCCGCCCTGGACAACGCGGTCGACGCCATGCTGCTGGCCGCCTCACGGACCGAACAAGAACAGGCCCAGGAAAAACGGCGCGTCGACACCCTCGTTCGACTGTGCGCCCTGGAGCCCGAAGCCGTCGATGCCCTGATCCAGGCCCGCACCGCAGCCCTTCAAAAAGCCTGCGACCACGTCGCCCTCAGCCAGGCTCGGGTCTTTTCCTCCTCCCGGGCCCGGCGGCGATATAGCGCCCGTACTCCGGCCCAATCCGGGCAGACGAACCTCCTGGAGCGTGCCAATGAACTCAGGGCCATGGGCCTGTTTCATCACTTCAGTGATGACCAGTTGATCGCCCTTGCTCAGTTGATTCGAATCGAAAAAATCGAACACGCCGAAGTCGTTTTTCGGGAAGGCCAGACGGGACGAGACCTCTACCTGGTCCACCGCGGGACCGTGCACATCACCCGAAAGACCCCGGTCGGGACCCAGATCTTGACGACCCTGGGCCAGGGGTCCCTCTTTGGCGAGGTCTCCTACCTCGACAACGGTGACCGCTCTGCGACCGCCTTCGGCGTCGGCTCCGGCACCCTGTTCGTTCTTCGAGCCTCCGAACTGGAAGCGGCCGTTGCGGCAAACAGAGACCTGGCGGTCAGCCTCCTTTGGAGCTTCTGGCATACCCTGTCCGGCAAAGTCCGGGCCGCGAACTCCCAGATGAGCGAACTCTTCGACGCCCCGGACCGGCCGCTTGAACCGGCCGATCACGACCAAGGGGAACCGGTAAGGCTGGCAGAAGACGTCAAACTCGACATCCTCCGTGAGCAGGGTCTGTCGTCCCAGGAATTGAGACTCCTGGCCAAGTACAGCCATGAGGAACACTTCAACGCCAACAGTACGATCTTCGCCGAGGGAGAGCGGGGCGATAACCTTTACATCGTCGTCGACGGCAGCATCCGTATCTCCCGCATGGTGCCGGGCATGGGCGAAGAATGCCTGGCCATCCTCAAGCGCGGTGAGGTCTTCGGAGAGATGGCCCTGATCGATGATCAGCCGCGTTCCGCCGACGCCCGGGCCCACAATGGGGGCTGTACCGTCTTCTCCATCAGCCGCACCCTGTTGGAAGAAGTCCTCTCGATGGACCCCGACGCCGCCGTCCAGTTCCTGACCCTGCTGACCAAACTCCTCTGCCGCAGACTCCGCGCCATGAATGAACGCCTGGTCGCCTGGCGCATCATGGCGTGTCATGAGTGACACACCCGGCGGAGCCGCGGGTGTCGGCTCTCACCTCAGGCGCGTGTAAAAAGCATGAAATAGGCACAAAGATAGAAGCCGAAGGGGCTGCTGGAACAGCATCCTGGAGCGCGGGGCTCCTGCCCCGCATTGTGACGATCAGAATTTTGCAGGCATCTAAGCTGTCAGCTCTCAGTTCGTCGCGGCCCCTGAACCTGCCTTCTGTCCCGGCCCCTGAATGCCAACCCCGGCCTTCGGGAGAGCGCAAGCCCGCACCCGCTCGGCCGTTTCCCGGAGGGGCGGCATTTCTGAATTTGGGAGGATCTCGCCCCTCCGAGAAACGACCTCGACGGCCTACGGCTTCGGCCGAGACTCGGTTGCTGAGGCGTTCGCCGGGCGTTGCCAACCTTGACGTTGTCCGCATCGTTGGTCATTTCGGGAGGACGGCGCAGGACAACATCAAGAATGGCACGCGCCGTCCGAGAGGGCGCTCTTGGGATTTGGGGTGATCGTTGGTTTCAGCGTCAGGGGCCGCGTCGGCGGGAAGTTTTTCGAGTACAGTGGTGACGGGAAGATGTTGACATCGAGTGATCCTGTTTGGGGTGATTGGACCTATGCCTATGACGCCGCCGGGGAACGGGTTGGCGCGATGAACGCGGCCAAGGGCGTCACCAGGACCTGGCTCCGGGATGAGCAGGGCCACGTATTGGTGACGTATGTGAACGGATCGCCGGTCAAGGAGTCGGTTTTCGGCGGGTCCCGGTTGATCGGGGAGGTCGCCGACGGCTCGGTTACGTATGCCTTGACTGATCATCTGGGCAGTACTCGGATGATGGTTGATCCTTACGGCAATTTCGACGAGTCCGAAATTGAGTTTTCGCCGTTTGGGACGATGATCGGTCCGAACTCCAACCCGTCGACGACTCATTTGTTTACTGGGCATGAGCGGGATTTGGGTGAGATGAGTGGGTTGGATTATATGCATGCCCGGTACTATTCGTTGGATCTGGGCCGGTTTTTGTCGGTGGATCCGGTGGGGGGCACGGTTGGGTCTAGTCAGAGCTGGAATCGGTATTCTTATGTTTTGAATAATCCTGTGAAGTTTACAGATCCCACGGGGATGTTTGTACCTGGGGATGCGATAGTGAAGGCACACAAAGACGATGACGACAACGTCAGGGACGTAGCGGTGGTTGTGTCGGATTCCACGCCTGACAATGACTTTGACGACGATTCAACAATCATCGTCGCCTATGGCGGAACTGTTGAACACGCCACGGAGGTCACACTCAACAGTGAGGACGACCCCTATAACAAGCTCAACATAGTTGGGAAGGTCCCTCCCAATGATGAGATGACAGCGGATGACGTTCGCGAGAACCTTGATGAATGGCAAACAAACATGGGGGATCCCGCCTGGGGAGATACGGAAAGCGGTGACAACCAGTGTTATGACCTCGCGACTCACCTGACGGATCGTGGTCCAATAAGGAATTTTGACGTCAAAGAACTTTTCAGGAAGTCCCAAAACAAACCAAAGTATTATACCCCTCAGTCGGGATTGAACTGGTGGGTGAGACGCATGGTCCCCCTTTCAGGCAAATAGAATGAGGAACAGTAAAATGGTCCCCCCCCATTCAGGCTCATTGCAGCGACAGGAACGGTTTGTAGTTGCTCGACCTGCCGTTGCAGTTTCAGTTGTTGTGGCGATTCTTCCTTGGATGCATGCGGCGTTTGGTATTGATAACTCAGCGTCGCTTCTTCAACTGTCGGCCATTTTTCTCTTTCTCGTCGCGACTGCCTTGGGAACGATGAAGTGGCCTGGGCTACCGACGTTCAGTTTGGGTCTAGGGGCGGTTGCCGTTCCTGTAGCCATCACATTCGTATTGTCCGACAAACTAGTTGCAGTGGCCTACATCCCCTTGGTTGCTGTGGTCCTTGCATCGGTCGCGTGGGTCTATTCGCCAGGATGGACTCCTGTCAAGACTGCGTTGGACTGGCGACGTACTGCTGGCCTTGGTTTCGTATTCCTGATTCCTGCATGGTGGGTGGTCTGCGTGTGGGTTGTGGAGGCTATTAACAGCCTGGTACAGATGCCGTTTCGGGAAGAAGTACAGTTCTGGTTCGCTTCGGGTCTTTCCCTTTTGATCGGAACTGGATGGGCTGTCGCGTTGGTGCGATGGCCGATGGATCGTATGGTTGTCGGGAGTTTTATTGTTGGTTTTGCTTTGTTTCTGGTTACTGTGTTCTCTTGGGGGCCTGTATTTTTTCAAGGAGAATGCGGGGCAATTATCCCCATTGTGCTGGCAGCAACCAGCGAACTAATTATCGCGATATTTATGCCTTGGCAGTCGATCGGAAAAATAATTCATAAGGAGAATTCATAAGGGAGACATTCATTAATTATAGGGGACAGTGATCTTTTAATTGATTTGGATTCTCAGATTCCATCGGTGACATTAATCGGCATAAAGGTGCCAGGCACCCACTTGAGCACTAGCGGTGATAGTATCCTCCCGGGGGTGAT
>JAUWTC010000126.1 GCA_030609785.1 Holophagae bacterium | reverse complement strand
TTCAGAAACTGCTGTCGGCGGTACCACGATTTTTGAACAAGAACACCGCCGGCGATCTTGACGGTGACGTTACGGTGCGACAGCTGGCGTCGATTCTCGCCGGCTTGATTTTGAAGGCCGCCGCCCAGGCTGGAGATAGGGTTCGTAAATTGTCCGGTGTGTCGGCGTCTGGGGAAATTTCTCCCATTTTTGACCTGGTGTGCCGGGACCCGTTGCTGCTGGTTGAGGAGGGCGTGCCGTCGAATTCGGATCGGTTGGCGTTCCTGCTTCCAAGTCGTTCCCATGGCGACACTGCGGCCCTGCTGGCCTTGAGCCGGGACGTCGGCATCCAGTTTGGCGAAATTCTCCAACGGCGCCCCGAGTGGCGCGGTATCGTTCGACACGTCTGCGGTATCGACTTCAAACCGGCCGGGCCTGATGCCGCCCTGGAACCCTCCTTTTTGGACCTGGTCAGCGAAATTGGATTGAATTTGGACCTCGATCTCGACCAGGGAGACATCTCCAGGCTCCGGGCGTTGGGTCTCAGGCTGAAGAGTCTGGAGTTGGTTGCCGCCCTGAGGAAGGCCATCCGGATTGTTGATCGGGGCGCCGAGGATCAGTGGCAGGTCAAGGTCGGTGGGCGGAAGATCGTCGTTGCCGCTTCGACCAGACCATTCGATTTTGCGGCTCAGGGTGTTGTTGACTCGTCGGTCTTCCGTTTTGGTCTGATCTATGACCTGACCAATTTCACCGCCGTCCTCGAGGAGATCCGAAGAGCCGGTCGAACGGCCGAGGAGCAGGCGCTTCAGTTCATGTATGTCTTTCAGAGTCGGACCCAGCAGATCCAGGTCTCCAGGCGGCTGAACTTTGAGAAATTCATGGGCGACGGTGCGTTCCTCTCCGCTCGTCGCGCGGCCAGAACTTTGGCCGCCGCCTGTGAGATCCAGCAGGCGTATGACCGCCTTCGTCACGAGGGTTTCCCGTTTGACAAGGGGTTGAGGATCGCGGTCAACGCCGCCGAATACCGGCTCCTGCCGATGGGGGGGGGCGTTGCGGGTCGACCGACCTACGAGTTTTTCGGTCACGGGATCGTTGAGTTGGCGCGCCTGACCACAGGCAAGAGTACCCGTGAGGTGTCCCAGGTTGCGGAACTCCTGGTCCACGCGGGTTACGACCAGGAACATGTTGATGAGTTTCTTCGTCCCCTGATCGAGGCCAGGGTCAAGAAGACCGGTCGAGCCCTGCGGCCCTATGCCGTAATGCTCGACGCTCACGGTGAGTTGATCAACGAAGGCATCGTAGTGACCCTCGCGTTCGTAGAGGCCTTGGGCCGGGAGTTGGGGTCGTGTCCCCTCTGGGAGGGTGAGGTGGACGGCCTCCGATGGCTGGTCCTCAATGTTGACCCAGCAGGCCGGGAAATGCTGCCTGTCGGGATACGGCTCTTGGGTGTCGCGCGCCTGAAGGGGCTCGAACCGGTCGAGTTGGTCGAGGCCATGCCCTGGCCTTGGGAAGAGGCGCCTCCGCGGCAACTGAAACAGACCTTCGACCTGGTCGATGCCCTGCGCCGGGCGGGCGGCCCAGGGCCTTTGGATGTTGAAGGGGACCCAATGTCCGAGGGACGGACGATCTCGGAGGATCTGGTGGTCGTCAGCTTCACCGAGTCCACCGGTATGCGGCGGTGGATTCTCGGAGAATACCGGGCGTCGGACGACGTGATTATCCATGCCCTTCACGTGCCTCTGGTCGTGCCTTCAGAAGCTGGGCCGATCGAAATGTGGCTCTTCCGTTCTCGCTTCGACCTGGCCGGCATGTACGAGGTTCTCAGGAGAGAGTCGTCGGGGATAGCTCGGCCGATGTCCCAGATGCGGGAGCAGCCGGACTTTCAGGCATGGTTTCTTGCCGCGCCCCACCGGGCCCCGTAGGCGAAAAAGAAGACAATTGAACCGCAAAGGGCGCTGATAGCACAGCGCGGCCTCTTGGCTGCAACCAAATCGGGAATGAACGTCCAACGTCCAACGTCCAACGTTCAACTTTGAAGTACGCGCCTGAGGACGGATTGTGTTGGGACGAAACAGCCGAGGCTCAAGGAACGCAAGGGCCCACGGGCCAGAACCTCGATACCGTCGGTAACGAACGTCAACCCCCCAAAATAGCCGGTCTCCCCACACGCGAATTTCGACGTTGGACGTTGGACGTTGAGCGTTGAGCGTTCAATCAGTCCAGTTGCAGCCCCTGGATCTCTGCCTTGATTCGGCTCTGCGTCTCCGCGTCTCTGCGATTCTTGTGCTCTGGGCAGGTTAGTCGATCTCTTCTAACAGCTGGCAGTAGCTGCGATACCGACCCCGGTCGATCAGGCCATCCTCGACGGCGTCTCGGACGCCGCACTGTGGTTCGTGGACGTGGCTGCAGTTCGAAAAACGGCAGTTCCCCAGGTTGTCTGCGATTTCCGGAAAGGCGCTCTGGAGTTCTTCCGAACTGATGTCCCAGAGGCCGAACTCCTTGAGCCCGGGGGTGTCAACGACGAATCCCCCAAAAGGAAGGGGCATCAACTCGGCTAGCGTCGTCGTATGCCGGCCCTTTCCGGTTGCCTCGGACAGGCCGCCGACCCGAAGCTTGAACCCCGGGTAGACTGCGTTGAGCAACGAACTCTTGCCGGCCCCCGATGGGCCGCAGAACAGGGTCGTCCGGCCGGGAAGCAGTCGTTTGATCTGGCCCAGGCCCCAGGCGGAACGAGCCGAGACCTGAAGGACCGCATAGTCGAGGGGACCGTAGATCGCCGCCCACGCTTTGGTCTTCCCGGCCCCCTGATCGATCTTGTTGAAGACGATCACAGGCGTGATGTCGGCGAGGTGACATGCGACCAGAAAACGATCCAGGAGTCCCTGTTTGGGTTCCGGAGCTTTGGTGGCAAAGACCAGCAACGCCTGGTCGACGTTGGCGGCCAGAACCTGGGGCCGAGGGGAGTCAACGGCCCTCCGCGTCAGAAAGGAGGACCGCTCCCGGACCGCCACGATCACACCGTCGGATTTGGAACGGTCGATGGAAACCAGGTCCCCGACGACGATTTTGGAGGCTTCAGGCGCCCCACCTTCCCAGACCAGATTTCTCCTGGCGGTGACCAGGAGTGGCCGGTTGTCGACCTGCACCCGGATCAGGGCGCCATGCCTGGCGATGACCGTTCCTTCAATGAGTTCCATATCCCGCAAGTATACAGAGAGTCATCGTTCGAAATGTGGAGGTCGGGAGATCAGTTCGTCCACGGCCCTGCAAAAGCGGGCAAATTCCGGGTAGTCTTCAGGCGTCACGGTCACCGCAGGAATTTCGAGAATCAGGGTCGACCGTTGGTGCCCCTCTATGTTCTCGATCGTCTCGTCGACACGACCCCAGGAGGTTGAGAGTCTTCGGGCCGGCCGGTCTGCTTCCCATCCGGGTGGCGCCTGGATGACCACCTCCTCTCTGCGGAGGATTGGCAGCTGAAGGACCAGAGGCTGCCGTCGTTCGGACAAGGAGGCGAGAACCGGCGCGAACTCAGATGCGGAATTGAGGCCGCGGCATTCCATTGTGGTCCCCGTTGCAACGCAGGCGTCGGGGAGGTTCATCAGAAAACGAACTTCCAGACGCTCATCGTGGTGGAGGATTTCGCCCCGTACGTTCTCCGCCCCCGGGAACAGGCCCGAGGCCAGGCGGCCGAAGACCGTGTCCCGCCGATCAGCGGGGACCGAGCGCAGGTTTTCGGCAAATCGTGTGGCCTGGGCGTCCCGCAGCCACATCGTGAAAATGACCTCGGCGTCACCATCGGTGTCGATCACGGCCTCGAGCCTCGTGTGTTCTTCCAGATGCGGGTTGGGGAATTTGGGGAGGTCCGAGAGGATGAAAACGTCGGCGTAGGGATCGGACAAGGGCAGCATCAGGGCATCGCTGCCCTGCAGGATCGGCGAGAGATGATCGACGCCTGAGGTCTCCTCGTGGAGGTCGATCCATATCTCGGTTGAACCTCGGCGGGCCCGCAGCAGAGGCAGGGTGAATGCGTCCGCCGATGGGACCCCCAGGTGCGTGCCGGCAAAGGGTGCGGGCCGGGAAAGACCCAGGTCGACCTCCCAGTCTGCACCGAGCAGCAGTGCGGCCAACACGCCGAGCCGATTACCCTGGCCTCGCGAGAGAGCAGTTCCGGCGGAAACGCCGAGGTCCAGGATGGCGTTCCCGGCTTCGACCGTGTCGAGCAGGGCCGAAACCAATGATCGCACCTGGTCGGTCGGGGTCTTCCCTTCGAGGTGTCGCTCGGCAAAGTGTCGGAGTTTCTGGGTCGGACGAACGACCGGGATCAGACGATTGCGGAGATTGTCGCCGACGGTCTCCCAGTCAATGCCGAATCCGTAGGTGACCCAGGGTAGGAGCTCCTGAGTCGGCGGGCCGAAGGGTTCATCGGGAGTGGCCGGAACGTCCTTGGCACGCCACTTGCGGACCGTCAGACCTCCATGAGAACCGGTGGTTGTCTCGAGGCCGGTAAAGAGGCCCTCGACGGCCAGGTCGATTTCCGGCGGGTGGAGCAGGATGTACTCAGACACGCCAAAGGCGCGATCGGAGTCGGCAAACCGGTAGACGTAGGGTGACAGATGCCCCGGAACATTGGGGGAAATCGCCGGCACCGCGGCGACGTACTCCTCTTCGACCATATCTCCGGCCTCAACCTCGCCGAGACTGATTCCCCGGGAAGTCGGCGTAATTTCTGCGGGAACGATTTTTCGGCCGTCCGGTTTGATGATTGCCAGAGTGATTCGGACCGCGTCCGGCATCTGCTCCAGAGCCGAGGCTTGCCGTGCGCCGGTAGGAGTCAAAGCCTTGCTGAGGCCGTGATAATAGTAGAGGCTGGAGCCGTCGGCGAAGACCCTTTCGACGGCTTGATCCAGGAGGAGGACGATGTCGATACCCTCTTCCGACACCGAACTGGTGCCGGCAACGTCCGCAGCATGCGCCTGATAGGGCGCCCAGAACGGTTCGATCGTGCCTCGTCGCCACGCCAGGGTCAGGAGATCGAGATCGGCCGGGTATCGAGCCAATGCTTGTGCGATGGAGGGACCCGCTTCGGCGCTAGCCGAAGTGGGCAAAGGACCCGTTTCGGCGCCAGCCGGCATGGGCTGGGGATCGTGGTCATCAGCCGATCCGAGAGTGAGGCTGAGGTCGAGGCCGCTGAGATTGGGGAGAATGCCCCAGGTGGCCAGGGCCTGATCCAAGGCCGTTCGGGCCTCGTCGTGGCGCTCGGAGCGCAGCAGCAATCGGATGCGATCGGCATCGAGGTCGGGGTCCCGAACCCTTCGCCTCAGCCTGTCGATCAGAGTGATGGCCGAATTGGTCGAACACCCCTCGGCCAGTTGGGCGATGTGGCCGCGACGCAGAGGGGCCCGGGTTGCTAGAGAGTGAAGAACATCCTGGTATTCGGCCCAGTGTTCCAGACCTTCGAGAACCTGCAAACGCAATCGCTCAACGCTTTCGGTCGGACCCAGTACCCTTTCCAGGGCCTCCAGGGCATCGGCGGCCTCTTGAGGCCATCCCCGGTGGACGGCCTGCGTGATCCGCAGGCGAAGCACCCGAACATCCGAGGGGTGGTCCTCGATCAGTTGCTCTTGAAGACGCTCCGCATCTTCAATTCGGTTCTGTCGGGTGGCCAATAGTCTCTCGGCCAACCCGGTGATCGGTAACTGGCGGCACCGCCGAAAGTGCTCGGCTGCGTGCCCGGAGGCGACTTCCGGGGCCTCTCCGGTTGGTTCGAGCAGTGAGAAGGTGCCGGCGGCCAGGTGGACCATGGGTTCGTCGGGCGCCACGGCGAGTGCCTGATCCAGGAGGACTTTTTGGAGCGGTGCATCACCGCGAAGTCGAGCCACAGCAACCGCCCGCAGCAACTCCGGAGCGGTTCCTTCGCCCGGAGGGTCGATGTTCGGTGTTGGCGGGCTGCCTGGTGTAACGGTCGAAGGCGCCCATGCAGGCTCGTGTTCGGTCGGGTCGGCGGGGGACAGGATGATGGGCCCGGCCTCGCTGTCGAACAGGCTCAGTCTGACGGAGGCCAGGCCCTGGGGCGCCATGGCAACCCTCAATCGGTGCCGTCCTGGGGCCAACTGCATCCGGTACCAGTTGACTTCGGGGTCGTCGATGCCGGCGAAGCGGATTCTGTCCACCGAGGTCCCGTCAACCTCAAGATTAATATCGGCCTGTGCTTCTACCACCAGGTAGCCGTCGACGGCATCGGTGACATCAATCGTCCAGGCCGTCAAGACGACACCCCCGAGAAGAAGGGATGGCGGGACTGCAATCCTTCCATCCTCGGAGGCGATCCGAACCCTGTAGTGGGTTCCCGGTCCGTTCCACGGAGTGCCCAAGGGCGGCAATCCGATGTCGGGCGGAACGACGTCGCGTTCAAGGTCCAGGCGCCCGAATGCACCCCACGGGCCCGAAATTTCGGCATCGATCAAGACCCCGGCCGGGGGCATGGCCACAAGCTCACTTTCGATCAGGCCCAGAACGAAGGCCAATTCGGGGTTGATCGGGGGCGTCGCGATCTCGAGAATCTCCCCGGGGTTGGGGAGGCTGTCCAGGGTCCCCAGCCACCAGGCGGCTGCGGCCACGGCGTCCGGACTCCGGCTGTTGCCCTCGACGACCTTCAACGCCTGAGTCCTGGCCCGCCCCAGATCCATCTGGGCATCGGCCAGGCGGACGTCCCACCAGGTAGCGCTCTCGCCGAAGACGGCCGACATGATGATCACGAAGATCGTCACGAGCCCGCATATGTCACCGGGTTTTGTCGCGAGGGCTGCGAGGCGCCGTGCCCAGTGGGGTTTTTGACCTGAGGGGCGCGGAAGCGTACGCGATCGTACGTTGAGCACCCCGAGGCGAGAAAACGCCACTGGGGATGGTGTATCGCCGGCCGCAGCAGGAAGCTGGTGATGTATGCGGGCTGACCGACGGACGATCATGGAATCTCCAGGGGTCGCTCGAGGGCACGCCGGCTCTTGACGAGGAAGATACGGAGTTCGGGAGCCTCCTCAGGGGCAACCAAACCGGGGACCAGGTGGAATCGACCGGTGATCTTATAACCGTCCGCGTGGCGTTCGACGTCGATGTCGAGCTCGCCGTACGGGGTCCGGAGGGCCACCGGATCGGGGAGGACCTGGGGCGCCGGTCCCGGGCGGAGGTCGATGGTCCACTCGAGGTCTGGCCGAACCGGGACGATGATTGGGGTTGAGCGG
>JAUWTC010000137.1 GCA_030609785.1 Holophagae bacterium | reverse complement strand
CCGGACAACTATGGTCTGGCGAGCGTGCTTTACCGGCCGTTGCACGACATGGAGCTGTGGTTGGGCGTGCGTTACACCGGTGAAATGGTGGCTCCACACTACGCCGGTTGGATTGATGAGGATCGGCTGGAGACAACACCGGATTTCCTGACTCTCGATGCCAGGGTCGCTGTTGAATTTCCCCTGCTGATGGAACCGACCACCAAGTTGAGATTGGCCGTCGGCGGACGCAACCTGAGCAATGAATATCAGGAAGACCTCGACCAGGGCGCCGAAAGAGACTCAGGTTATGTTTATGGGCCGCGAATGCCCCGCTCGTGGTATGTCACGCTGGGATTCGTGTTCTGAGATCCCAATCCGGCGAAACCGGAACCAAGTGCAATTCCTCTCAGGTCCACATGGCGGGCCTCAGGGGAATTGCTAGACTCTCTCCATGATGCCTCTCCTACGAAGCCTGCGTCCTGAACAGTGGTTGAAAAACGGGTTTGTCCTGGCGCCATTAATCTTTTCTGGATACCTGACGGAGGGTGGTGCGGTCGGAAGATCGCTGCTTGCGGTGGTGGCATTTTGCGCGACCGCATCTGCGACCTACCTGGTCAACGATGTGCTGGACCGCGATGCCGACCGGGGCCACCCGACCAAGTGTCGACGTCCGATTGCCTCAGGGGTAGTCGGTGTTGGTACTGCCCTGGGTACAGCGCTCATCCTGATCATCGTCGGCGCTGTGTCGGCACTGGCTCTCGGCGGGTGGTTCCCCACGGTATTAGGCGCCTACCTGGTGATCACTCTCTTGTATTCGACCTTGCTCAAACAACTGGTCTTCGTCGATGTCCTGGTCGTCGCCCTGGGGTTCGTTCTGCGGGTTGTCGGGGGAGCTGTTGCCATCGATGTCCCGGTCTCTCGTTGGATCCTGCTCTGTGCCTATCTGCTGGCCTTGTACCTTGCGTTGGGCAAACGGCGATCGGAACTGGTTCTGTTGGGCGAGGAGGCAGGCAATCACCGGGTCGTCTTGGGCCACTACACGTTGCCGATGGTCGATCAGGCGATCTCGGTCGTTCTCGGGGCGACCGTCCTGGCCTACACCCTGTACACCGTCGCGCCGGATACCGTGGCCAAGGTCGGGTCTGAAGGCCTGATGGCGACCGTTCCAGTTGTGCTTTATGGGCTCTTTCGTTACCTCTATCTGCTGCACCGTCATGAGTTGGGGGGTAGCCCGACCAAGGCTCTGTTGACCGACAGGCCGCTTCTGGCCTGCGTCCTCCTGTGGCTTGGGATTGCAACCGTCGTCATGCGGATGGGGTAAGCCGAACACCCGAGGCTGAACGAGAAGACAGTTGAACCGCCAAGACGCCAAGGACGCGAAGATAAGACAAGAAGAACAAAGAAAGTTGGCCCGGCCTTGCGACGTTTCCTGGCTTGCAAGCCTATTTCGGCCACAACGAGGCGAGGGTGACCTGCGGCGGGCTGTGTCCTACTTCGATGTTGAACGTTGAACGTTGAACGTTCTTTACCCGCCTGGTACTTCACCTTTTGGGACCCTCAATCCGGGGACTAGATGACGTTCGGGAATGACGGCGATGGCTCGCGGTCTGACCGGACAGGCTTGTTCGCAGAGGCCGCACCCGGTGCATGCCCCGCTGCCCACTAAGGGTTTGCCGCCTATCATCATCAGGGCGGCGTGGGGGTAAGGGCAGGCCTGAAAGCAAAGGTCGCAAATCTGCCCCTTGAAGGTAACGCAGGTTGTCGGGTTGACCCGGGCGATACCGATCCTGATTTTCTCGGGGCTCTCCGGTTTGATGAGAGCGCCCTCCGGGCAGGCCGGTGCGCAGGGGATGTCCGTGCACATCAAACAGGGCTGGTGGGATGTCTCTATCGCCGGTAAGACCTTCCCGTCATCATCCTCGACCTTGAAGATGGCGCCGGGAGGGCAGGCCGCTATGCAGTCGTCGCATCCGGTGCATTTCTCGAGGAAATCCTCGTCGGGGAGAAGGGCCCCGGGTGGCCGGAGGAGAATCCTGGGTGGCTTTTCAGAGGTCGTTCGAGAGGCCGCGGCCGCTTCCTTGGCAGCGTCAAACCACGACGTGAGGAATTCTCGTCTGGACCGGTTCATCTCTGGGGCTCCATGGGCTCGGCGCCCCGAGGGACAGGAATTTCGGACCACGGCGCCGGCTCATCGATGGTGATCATTTCGACGCCGGCCAGGGCCTCCGAAACCAAGGAGTCGATGTCCAGCGTTTCTTCCGCCTTGGCCAGTTCACCATGGTTCGATCGGGTGGCCGGGCGCTCGGGAACCAGAAAAGAACAGCAGTCAAAGTGGGGGAGGATTGAGGTCTCGAATGATCCCATGCGGCGCGCGGTGTTGATGATCTCTTGTTTGTCCAGGGTGATCAACGGCCTGAAGACAGGGATCTCGGCGATGGCCTGGACCGCTGCGAGGTTCTCGATCGTCTGGGAGGCGACTTGTCCCAGACTCTCCCCGGTGACCAGTGCACGTGCCTTGAAACGTGGGGCCAGACGCTGAGAGATTCGGACCATGAACCGCCGATAGAGGAGCACTCTCAGGCGGGCGGGACAGTTGGCCACGATCTGTTCCTGGATCGGCAGCAACGGCACCATCGCCAATCTGCACCGGCCCTGGTACCGGGCCAGGATTCGTGCCAGGTCCACCACTTTCTCCAGGCTGGCGGGGTCGGTCCGCGGGACCGAGTGAAAGTGGACGAAATCCAGACGGACGCCTCGCTTCATCATCTGATAGGCGGCAACAGGGGAATCAATGCCGCCGGAGAGCATGCAGGTCGCCCGGCCGCCCGATCCCGACGGCAGGCCGCCCGGCCCGGCGACGCGTCGTGTCCAGAGGTAGAGCCCGTCCCGATCGATGAGGAGATGAAGCGTCAGGTCCGGGTGTGTCAGATCGACCTTCCAACCCGTCAGGGCCACCACTTCACCGCCGATCTCCCGCTCCAGCTCAGTCGAGGTCTTCGGAAAGGTCTTGTCCGATCTCAGGCACCGAACGGCGAAAGAAGAAGGGGCCAAGCCCTCGAGCCTGTGCGGCAGGGCGGCGATAACATCGTCAGTCGTGTTGCCGACATTTTCGACCGGCATGATCGCTGCGATGCCGAAAACCGTGGCCATACGCCTGGCCGCCTCCTGAAATGGAACCGGCTCCGAGAAGGTCACAAGGACACGCCATGCCGGCCGTTCGACCCTCTCCAGCGGGAGATCTTTGAGGGCTCTTCGGACGTTGTCGGTAATTTTCTGCTCAAACCACTTGCGGTTGCCGCCCTTGAGGCTGACCTCGTTGGTCGTCGCGAGGATTTTGGTCACCATCTCCATGGGCGGACAATACCACGCCGGGGGAAGGGTCAAAGGGCACAATGCGGGCCAGGAGGCCCGCGCTCCCACCGTGAATCCTGGATCTGGTCACGGGTCGGTACAGGGTACAGTTGCAGGAGCGCGGGGCTCCTGCCCCGCAACGGTTCCCTCCCAGTTGCGCCGTTGTATATCGCCGTTGAGAATTGCTCAGCTTAGGTATGAATAAAACCCCGGCGGTCAGACCGCCGGGGTCGGTTCTTCATCCGGTCCGCTTGTCAGCCTCAGTTGAGGTTGCGGAGCGCCTTCCCGGGTTTGAATCGGATGGTCTTCCCGGGTGGGATTTCAACTTCGCGACCGGTCTTGGGGTTACGGCCGATGCCGCGTTTGCGGTCCTTGACCTGGAAAACGCCGAAACCGCGAAGTTCGATGCGGTCACCCTCGATCAGGGCTTCCTTGATGCCTTCGAAGAGGGCGTTGACCGCTTCGATGGCTTCGGGTTTCTTGAGATCGGCAGTATCCATCACTTTTTCGACTAGGTCCGCTTTAATCATCCCCAACCCCTCCGTAAGAGCATCAGAACCGGCAACATACAACCATGTCGATCGACTGTCAAGCCGATTTCTCAGAATGGCGGTTCGTTGGCGTCATTGCCGTACCCGCCGGGACCCGGACCGGAGTCCGAAGGCCCTGAGCCGGGACTTTGGTGGCCGCCGCCACCGTTGCCCCCGGAATCCCCGCCGGACTGTTTCGGGCCGACAAACTGAATCTCTCGTGCATTGATTTCGGTGAAATACTTTTTCACACCGTCCTTCTCGTACGTGTCGTAGCGGATGCTGCCCTCGACGTAGAGTTGGGTACCTTTCCTGACCCACTTCTCACAGAATTCCGCCAGATAGGCCCAGGCAATGATGTTGTGCCATTCCGTTCGTGGATTTCCGTCCTGGTCCTTGGACCGGTGGTCGGTTGTTGCCAGAGAAAACTTCGCGAGGCGAGTTCCCGACGAAAGCGTGCGCACTTCAGGATCTCGTCCGACGTTACCGACGAGGATGACTTTATTGACTCCCATGATGTCTCCTTGTGTGTTCCCGCGTGGACGGGAAACAATCATATCACTGCTTCCGTTACAATCTCGGGGTGACTGAAAAGGTACTCCTTCGACATGCGACCCGAATGGCCGTGGTGACAATGGTCTCCAGGTTGACCGGGTGGGTCCGTGACAAGGCGCTGTTCTGGGTCCTCGGGGCCAGCGATCTCAATGATGCTTTCAGGGTGGCCTTCAGGATTCCCAACGCCTTTCGTGCCTTGCTGGCCGAAGGAGCACTTCACGCCGCGTTCGTGCCCGCCCTCTCCCGCTTGGCCGGCAAGGAGGATGCACGTCGAGAAGCTCAAGAACTGATCTGCGGTCTCCTTGCAGTTCTTCTGGTGATTCTGGCGGCGGTTGTGGGCCTCGGTATGTTCTTCGCTCCGTTGCTGGTCCGGGTCTTTGCCGAGGGCTACTCGGAGATCCCCGGCAAACTGGAATTGACGGTACTGATGACCCGGGTGATGTTTCCCTACCTGGGCTTCATCTCGGTTGCCGCCCTGTTGCAGGGCATTCTCAACTCTCATGAAAAATTCCTGCTGCCGGCGGCAACGCCGATCTTCTTCAATCTGACGCTTGCCGGTTTTGCCTATTTCTTCGCCGCCGGCTCGGATTCTGTCGCTTTGTGGCTGGGTGGGGCCGTTTTGATCGGTGGCGCCCTGCAGGCTGCGATTCAGTGGCCGGCCGTTCGATCGTTGGGCCTCAGACTGCGCCCTTTATGGGCCGGGGTCAGGGATCCGGCGGTCCGGCGGGTCTTGATCTTGATGTTGCCGGGGATCCCCGTCCTGGGCATCAGTCAGCTCAATCAACTGATATCGACACGGTTTGCGTCCTTCTTGGGCGAGGGTGGCGTCAGCATCCTGTCCGGCGCCTACCGTGTGACCGAACTGATGTTCGGGGGCATCGTCGTTCAGATGACGACGGTGCTGCTGCCGGTGTTGTCAAAACAATTGAAGCAGGAACCGGACGAAGCGCCGAAGACGCTGCTGGATACCATTGGTCTGGTCAGTTTCGTCACCCTGCCGACCGCCACCTTCCTGTTGGTCGGCGCCGTGCCGGTGATCGGCCTCGCCTTCGGTGGCGGGCGCTTCGGGCCGGAGGCGGTTGCCGTGACCGGGGCGACTCTGGCGGCCTACGCCTTCTCCCTGGTCGGTCTGGGCCAGGCGAAAGTGATGGCCAGTGCCTTCTTTGCCCAACGCAACACCAAAACCCCGATGTGGTGCAGTCTGGCATCTCTGGGCCTGTTTACGGCGGGGTGTTTCCTATTGGTTGGGCCGATGGGAGCGCCGGGGATCGGATTGGCCAATACGATAGCCGTCTGTTCGTACGCGGTGCTGTTGAGCGTTGTTTATGCCCTGATTTTCGGTTTTGGGGGGGCGTCTTATGGGCCGCTGATGATCTCGATCGGTCGTCAGATGGTCGGGTGCGGCGCACTGTTTGTGGTGGCCTTGAAAGTACAGCCGTGGTTGGCCGACGTTCAGACAACTTCGCTGGCCAGTCTGGCCAAGGTCGGTGTGGCGGCCGGCCTCTCTGGCGGGGCGTTTCTCGTAGTCGTGTCCCTGCTCGGTGGTCGTGAAGCGGTGTCGATGTGGCGGGGCTTCCGGGGGCGTAAGGAAAAACCGAAACACAATTGAACCACGAAGAGCACGAAGTGTACGAAGGGAAGAAGGCTGGGAGGCTGGGAAGCCAGGACGCTCGGAAGCAAGGCTGGAGCGGGGCAGGGGGCTTGGTTTTGACGATTTCGTTCAGGCGTGGAATCCAGTTTCCAGTTTCCAGTTTCGAGTATCAAGTGAGCCTCTTGAAAAATACCGGAATAGCCACAAAAAGGCACGAAAATTGAGATGAAAAGGGCTGCTGGGACGGCATGTGGGAGCGCGGGCCTCCCGGCCCGCATCGTGGCGAAAGGAGTTTTGCAAGAGGCTCAAGTATCAAGGATCGAGTATCGAGTATCGAATCAGGCGGCGCACCGGCGCATCGACCGGTGCGCCTTTCCTTCGTTTCACTCCCACGCCGAGAGATCGGCCGATTCAAAGCCATCGATAAATAGGGCGATTTTGGTATCGACGGCAGCCGTATTGTTGGCCTGAATCGGATCAGTCTCGGCGGCTGTGACGGACGCGGAGTTGCTGAGGCTGCCCCACACCGGGTGGTTGAGCATGGTCTCGATTGTGATCTGAGCTGTGTCGGTGGGCGCCATGGCGCCGAGATCGCAGGTCAAGGTCCCGGAGGCGTACGTGCAGTCGGGCGCGCCCGGGTTTGACGAGACGAAGACAACCTCCGGCGGCAGGGTGTCGGAGATGGTGACCGAGGTGGCGGGCAGGGGCCCGTTGTTGGTGACGGTGATGGTGTAGGTGAGGGAGCGGCCGGAGGAGGCCGGGTCGGGAGCGGCGGTCATCTCGATTTGCAGATCTGGACCTTCGACAATTTCCACCATGTAGTCCTCGACCTCGCCGTCGGCGGCGAGTCCGACAAAGGACAGACCTCCGCTGGAGTCGAGGCGGAAGCGGGCGAAGGTGGATCCCAAAGTCGCGTCTGACGGCACCGGGAAACT
>JAUWTC010000315.1 GCA_030609785.1 Holophagae bacterium | reverse complement strand
GTTCGTCAACCCCACGCCCCGGCTTGCTGGAGCTTCTTGACTCTCCGAATGAACATCTTCCGCTTGAGTCCTCGGATGTGGTCGATCAGGAGGGTTCCGTTGAGGTGGTCGATCTCGTGGCACAGGGTCTGCGCCAAGAGGTCTTCGGCCTCGATCTCTCGCCACTTGCCGGTAGCATCCTGGGCCCGCACGGTGATGGACTGAGGTCGCTCGAAGGTGGTGAATAAACCTGGGAAGGACAAACAACCCTCCTCCATCGACACCTGGCCCTCCCGGTCGATGATTTCGGGGTTGGCCAGGACGGTCTTCTGATCGGGGTCTTTCCCAACCGAGAGGTCAAGGACCGCAAGTCGGAGATTGACGGCGATCTGTGGGGCCGCGAGGCCGAGGCCGGGGGCGGCCCATGAGGTCTCGAACATCTCGGTGATCAGCCTGTCCAAATCCTGGTCGAATGCCTCGACCGGCGCATTGGGCGCTACCAATCTCGGGTCACCCCAGAGAATAATCGGGCGCCGCCCCATCAATCATCCCGCATTTTCTGGATCACGGCTTCCACGGTTGCCTGAGCCCGGGATTCATAGAAGTCCTCGAGGACGGCCCGGACGCCTGGATGTTCGGCGGCAATGCTGTCAACCGCTTCCTTGGTCAGTTCGATAGCGTTGACGACCGACTTGGCCGTGATCGTCGCCGTTCGCGGTTTCCCGGTCAGGAGGGATACCTCGCCGAAGAAATCACCCTCTCCCAGTTCCGCCAACTGAAGGTGTTCACCTCGTTCGCCTCGTGTGAATACCTTGACTTCGCCGGAGACCAGGAGGAACAGACTGTGGCCTTCTTCACCCTCGGTGACGATGATGTCACCCTCCTGATACGACCGGAGGTTGGTCGAGGCCAGGAGATCCTCGAGGGCCTCTTTCGGGAACGCAGAGAAGAGAGCCGAGGACCTACGCTCTTTGTCTTCGGCCGACGGGGCGTTTTCCTGAAGGTCTTTTGCGTGTTTTCTTGCCTTGCTCTTGGCCTGATCAATGGCCAGGCGTTCCTCAAGAGGAAGATTGCCCTTGGCCTCCTCATCGATCAGGCGGGCCAACTCCGAGTGAATCTCGTCCAGTTCGGGATCCAGCCGGAGGACCTTCTTGTAGAGGGCGATGGCTTTGGCGAAGAAACCGTCTTTCGCATACTTCTCAGCGAGTTTCTTGTAGAGGGTTATCGCGTTGTCCCTGTTCCCTGCCAGACCCAGAATTTCTGCCTGGCGGAGCAAGAGGTTGAACTGGGACGGGTTTCTTTTGAGCTCGGCAACGACCGCAGTCAAGGCCCTGTCGTAGTCCTTGGCGGCAAGATACTTGTCCAGGTTCTCGAACCGGGGTTTGTTGAATCTTAACATCAGGCCTCCATGCGGCGTCGTGCTGCGTGCCAGGCAGTCCTGGCGTGATCCTGGATCTCCGGGCCGGATGCGGTCAGGAGAATGCCGTCTTCGACGATCGGGCGGCCGTCGATGACGACGTGCCGGACGTCACCCGCTGTTGCGCCGTACACCAGGCGGGAGGCGGGGTCGCCACCGGGTTGGAGTGACCAGGCGTCGAGGCCGACGACCGTGATGTCGGCGGCCTTGCCGGTTTCCAGAGTTCCGGTTCGATCTTCGATATGCAGTGCTCGGGCGCCGTCTCTGGTGGCCATAGCAAGGACCGACCACGCGTCCAGAGCCGATGGACCGTGCCGAAGCGTATGAAGGGTCCCGGCAAGGGCCATTTCGTGGAAGATCGAGAGCCGATTGTTGCACGGTGCGCCGTCGGCGCCCAGACCAACCGAGACCCCAAGGTCCAGCAGCCCGGGGATATCGGCTATGCCGGAGGCCAGTTTCAAATTGGCTCCGGGACAATGGCAAATCCTGGTTCCGGTCTCGGCCAGGAGGTGCTTTTCTTCTTTTGTCAGGTGGACGCCGTGGGCGAGGACGACGTCAGGGCCGGTCAGTCCGACACTGTCCAGATAGTCGATGTTGGTCCGATTGAAGCGACGGCGGACCTCCTCGATCTCGCTGAGGTTCTCGGACGCGTGGGTGTGCAGGAGCCAACCGTTGGCTCGGGCCAGGGCGACGCAGTCCTCAAGGAGGCCCTTGGTGCACGACAGGGCAAAGCGAGGCGCGACGGCGTAGCCGAGCCGTCCGCCCGCAGCATTGTGCCACCGCCGGCCCAGGTCTTCCGCTTCGGCGACCGAGGCGTCGCGGTCTTCCAGCAGGGCAGGGGGGTTGGTATACCCGTCGTCCATGTGGGTCTTCCCGGAGATGAAGCGTATGCCGAGTTCCTCGGCAACCCGGAATACACGGTCGTGGTCATGGGTCGTACCGAAATCCAGGGCAGTCGTCGTTCCCCCGCACAGCAGTTCTGCAATGCCCAACTCGGCGGCGGCCTGGACGCCGTCGCCGTCCAGAGCGGCTTCATAGGGCCAAGTTCGAGTCTGAAGCCAGTCAGGGAGTTCCAGCCCGTCAGCCTGATGGCGAAGGAGGGACTGGACGACGTGGACGTGGCACTGAATGAGCCCGGGGATCACCAGGGCTTCGGAGGCGTCGATGGTCTGGCGGGCCCGGATTTCATCCGTCTGATGACGGCGGATTTCGAGGATCTTTCCGTTGTCGATCAGCACGTCCCCGGAGAAGTACTTCCCGTTCTCGACCATGGGGACTACGGTCCCGCCTCTGATGACCAGATCAATCATGCCTCATGCTCACACCGGGGGGGCGATTGTGTCAAACGGTTTCAGGACGGTCGGAACTGGTTCAACTCTTCCAGCACAGCCTCGACGACCTCATCCACGGTGGTAACGACGGTGGGAAGACTGAGATCCTTCCGGTCGGCGAAGTGGTTGTCGACAATGGTCTCTTCGACCCACTGGAGAAGTCCTTGCCAGTGTTGGCCGTAGAGCAGAAATGGTGTTGACGGGAGGTGTTCCACTTGGAGGAGCTGCCAGATCATCATTGCCTCCAACGTCGTGCCGATGCCTCCGGGCAAGACGACGAAGGCCGAGGACAGCCGAACGAAGTGGTGGAGGCGCGAAAAGAAGGTCCGGTGGCGGTACACCCTTTCGACGAAGGGTTCCGCGGTGCGGCCTTCGACCAGGCGAATGGGCAGATCGCCCGAAGCCGGCGCCGACAGGAGACCGTCGGTGGCGCCCTCGTTGGCTGCCTGCATCAGTCCGCCACCGCCGCCAGTTACGAGATCGCACCCGGCGGCGGAGAGACGGCGGGTTATCTCCTTGACGTCTTTGAAGAGAGGGGATTCAGGAGGAACCCGGGAGGAGCCGAATACCGAAACCCTGAAGCGCTGAAGGTTTCTGGGTTGCAGCCGCTCCAACGTTTCAACGGTCTCCCAGAGCTGGGCGACTGATTGGTCGATGATTCGGCACAGGTCGACGGCGCCGGGGTTGTCTTCGGCTCGTTCGCCGTGGGGGTCGGGGGGTCGGTCGCTCATGGACGGATTCTAGCGTAGCGGGGGCCGCCCGGATGGTGAAATCCAACCCCGGCCTTCTGGCACGCCCTCTGGGCGCACCAGCGTCGCCTTATCTGAGAGCCCGCAGCGAGGTGTCAGGCTCAATAACAACGCGGGCTCGCAGAAAAGGCGAGCGGCGGCCTACTGCCCTCGGCTGAGATTCGTTCGCTGAGGGTGCCGCCGTGGATTGCCCGGTGTCGGCTTTCTTCGTAGCGGCGTCTTGGTCTGAAGGTCTGCCGGGTGAAGAAAGCCGCACCCGGCACGTCCCGTCGGAGGGTATTGGGCGCTCTTGGGTTTGTACGTCGGCGTTGGCTATTTCGGTTGCCGAGATCACCGATGACCCTGGAACTAGCGAGCGCCCCTGTCGGACGGTGCGTGCCATGCTTCGCATTTTCCTCCGGCAGACCTCCCGATTAAGGTGCCATTTTGGAAAATGCGAGCTTGGCAACACTCGGCGAGCGTGTCCGCAATCGAGTCTAAGCCAACGCCGCAGGCCGCCGAGGTCTTTTTCCGGAGGGGCGGTCCTCCTCCCGGTTCGAGAAATGCTGCCCCTCTGGAAAATGACCGAGCTGGAGTGGCGTAGGCACTCCAGAAGGCCGGGGTTGGAAACAGGGTCGGCGGCGTACCGAGGGGTCGCGGTATCTCGGTGATACCATCACCCGTGCCACCATCACCCGTGCCAGGTCCGGCCTTCCCGACTTTGTAAGATCGACAGGTCATTTCGTTTTCAAGAAGCCCGATCTTTCTGCTCGATCCAACGCTTGGACTGGT
>JAUWTC010000449.1 GCA_030609785.1 Holophagae bacterium | reverse complement strand
TAAGATCACCATTGTCACCCGCAAGGCATACGGCGGCGCCTACTGCGTCATGAACTCGAAACATATCGGGGCGGACATCAACCTGGCCTGGCCTTCGGCCGAAATCGCGGTCATGGGCCCCGATGGAGCGGTCGAGATCATCCATCGGCGAGAAGTGAAATAGGGCGAGGACCCCCTGGCCAGAACCGAGGAACTGAAGACCGAGTACGTCGAACTCTTTGCCAACCCCTACAACGCGGCGGCCAAGGGCTACATCGACGACGTCATCGAACCGGCAAACACCCGGTTCCGAATCATCAAGGCCCTGGAGATGTTGGCCGACAAGCGGGAAGCCACCCCTTCAATCAAGCACTCGAATATCCCACTCTAAGACAATGGAACTTTCAGACGCTTTAACCATCACGTTCCTGGGCTTGGCCGTTGTCTTCTTCGGCCTGCTGCTGACCGCAGCCCTGATCTACAGTTTTGCGGTCATCCCTCGGCTGCTCAACCTTCGTTCCACCGGCATCGAGGGGACACCGGCGCCACCAACCCAAGGACCCCCGGTTTCCGGCGAGATTCTCTCCATCATCACCACCGTCCTCGAAATCGAGCGGCGTCTCTATCACGCCGACCCCGGCGGACGGCTGACCATCAACCGCCGGAAAGAGGTCTCCAAGTCATGAGCCGATACACCCTGAAAGTCAACGACCGCCAATACACCGCCGAGGTCAAGGAGATCACGGCGGAGCAGGCTCGAATCGTCGTCGACGACACGGAGTACACCGTCGACCTGATCGAGTTGGGCCGCCGGCCCTCGGTGGCGCCCGCCCGCGTTCACTCGGACAGGCCGGCTGCAGCTCCGGTCCAAAAGATGCGCCCATCGGCCGCAGCCATGGATTCCGGAGGCACAATCACTGCCCCGCTTCCCGGACTCATCCTCCAACTCAAGGTCAAAGAGGGCGACACGGTCTCTGCCGGCCAGTGCGTCATGGTGATGGAGGCGATGAAGATGGAAAACCAGATCACTGCGCCGCACAACGGGTCGGTCAAGAAGGTCTTCGTCACAGAAGGCGACTCCGTCGGAGAGGGTGATGCCCTGGTGGAGATCGCCCGTCCCGAAATGACGACGCTGTGAGAGTGGGCTGATGATGTTTCGACTCAGCCGCTTCCTGAAGCCGACGAATTACCGTCGAAACCTTATCCCGAGCCCGAGCCCGAGCCCGTTCCCGTTCCCGAGCCCGATGTGTGTTGTGGAGGCTGGCGTCTCGCCTGCCGGGTTCGGAAAATTAACACTCTCAGCCCTCCTCCTCACGCTCCTCCTCCTCTCGCCAACCCTTGCGGTCGCACAAGAAGAGACCTTTTCTATCCGATTCGACCAGGGCCAGTACATCGGGCTTTCGATTGGATCCAAGCAGGGCCTCGAGAATACCTCGCCCACGCCTGACGGATCGGCGACAACGCCGACTGCCGGCGAACTCCGCGGCCCGGCCGACGGCCTGATCGGTCGTTTCACCGTCATCCACGCCGACGAGTTCGACGCAATCGCCGAGATCGACGAAGTCCTTCCCGGCCGTTCGCTCGACGAGGTGGACCACGGCGCTATCCCAGACCTTGACCTTCCTTTCATTGTCGTCTCCTCACTCGACGGCCAACGGTATTTCCGGATCAACAAGGGCTGGCAGGATCAGTCCGCCGAGTTGCGACACGGCGCCAAAGGCGTCCTGATGACCGACTCCGGCGAGATCGGCGCCCTGTTCACCGTAGTTGCCGTCGGTCCCACTGAGAGCCTGGGCCGCATCAACGACTACGCCCGGGGCATATTCAACAAGGACCTTCGAACGGGGCGTTTCCGCAGCTATGTCGATCAGGTCATAGCTGGAACCGGCTTCGCCAACATCCACTGGCTGAACCTGGTGATGTTGGCCATCGGGTGCCTCTTTATCTATCTGGGGATCTCCAAGGAGTTCGAGCCCCTGCTGTTGGTGCCGATCGGCTTCGGCGTCCTGATCGGAAACATCCCCCTCCCGATGCAGATCTTCGACGCAATTTCGGTCTACATGGTTGACCCGGTGACCCACCAGTACACCTTCAATACCACCGGCAACTCGGTGATGGGCTTGATCTACTTCGGGGTCCGTTCGGGCCTCCTGCCTCCGCTGATCTTTCTCGGGATCGGGGCCCTGACCGACTTTAGCGCCCTCCTTTCAAATCCAAAATCAGTTCTACTCGGCGCCGCCGCTCAGGTCGGGATATTCTTGACCTTCCTGGGCGCCCTCTGGCTGGGATTCTCCCCGGCCAACGCCGCCGCCATCGGCATCATCGGAGGCGCCGACGGGCCAACGGCAATCTTCCTGGCCTCCCGACTGGCCCCGTCCTTGATTGGTCCTATCGCCATCGCCGCCTACTCCTACATGGCAATGGTGCCGATCATCCAGCCGCCGATCATGAAGCTGCTGACGACGCGCGAAGAACGCCTGATCCGAATGAAACCCGGCCGGAAGGTCGGCAAGCGAGAGCGGATCCTCTTCCCCATCGCCGGGATGGTCCTCACCGCACTGGTGGCCCCCGGAGGCCTGCCCCTCCTGGGCATGCTCTTCTTCGGCAATCTGCTCAAGGAAAGCGGAGTGACCGGCAG
>JAUWTC010000187.1 GCA_030609785.1 Holophagae bacterium | reverse complement strand
GAGATAGGAAGGGCACGATGCAGGTACGGTGCCCGCACTGCATCCTTCGGATGCGGAACCTAATGGTTCCTCCGGCCTTTGGCCGGCGTGCCGGTTCCTACCTGCGCTCCAGAAGACCGCCTCGGAGTATGGGTTGGTGCTGGGAGACACGGTGGGAGCGCACGACTCCGTTCGTGCATTGTGTCGTTGGAACGATTCGAGACGAAAATGCAGGTACGGAGACCTGCGCTCCAGGAGCCCCATTTCGGTCGGCGCAGGACTCCAGGACACAGAGGAAGAAATTTTCTCTCGCAAAGAACGCAAAGTAAGACAGTGTAAATTATTTCTCATATCTGCGTTCTTGGCGATCTTTGCGAGAAAATTGTGTTTCTGATTCGTCAGCACGGGGGGGGGCGCTATTGACTCACGACCTAGGCTTTTTGGGCTCAGGCTCCCAGCCCTCTCTCAAGTGGCGGAACCTCGGTGGGTCTTCTTCGTGGCACTCGTTGATCAGGCCGGCGATCTTCACACCGAGCTCCTCGTGCGGGAGACCCTTGGGAATCAGGTCTTCTGCCCGGCAAGGCAGTTCGCAGCTGCAGGCCTCATAGTGATCCAGGGCCGCGATGCAGAGAAAGGGGATCACTCGCCCGTTGCCGGTGCACTCATCGAGCAATCGCCGCCAATCGCTATGGCAAGGCGCAAGGTTGAACAGGGCGGCATCCGGTGGGCTCTCGGCGAGCATCTGCTGTGCCTGGGCGAAGGTGGTGGCTCGCTCGACTTCGACGCCCGGAGGGGCAACCTTTGCCACTCTCCAGGCCAGAAGTTCGGATCGATCTACTACAAGAAGTCGGGCCACGCACATCCCCCCCTGTTGAACCTGTGCAATTTCTGTTCCCGGGGGGGAGGAAGGAAGAAGACATTTCCTCTCGCAAAGATCGCCAAGAGCGCAAAAGAAGACAGGTTTGGTTATTTCTTCATCTTTGCGCGCTTTGCGATCTTTGCGAGATTTTGTACTTTTGGTCTTCTTCCGCCGGCTCTAACCTATTCCTCTTCGAACTTCTTGAGGCGGTAACGGAGCTGGTCTCGGGTGACTCCCAGCAGTTCGGCGGCTCGGGTTTGGTTGTCACCGGCAGCGTCCATGGCGCGCTTGACCATTTCCCTCTCGACCTCTTCGAGCGGGACGATCCCCTGGGGCATTTCGACTGGAGCCGGCGAGGTCAACGCTTCGTCAGGGCTGATCACCGTCTGGATACAATCCAGAACCAGGGACCCCACTTCCAGATGCGGCCCCCTTTCGAGGATGACCGCTCGCTCCATCACGTTTCGCAGTTCACGAACATTACCGGGCCATGCATAGGCGAGCAACACGTTCTCCGCGTCTCTGGTAAGGCAATCGAAGGTCCGGCCGGTCTTTTTCTTGAGGTGTTTGAGGAACATCCGTGCAAGAGGCAAAATGTCGTCACGACGGTCACGAAGAGCCGGGACCTCGATCGGAAAGACACTCAGACGGTAATAGAGATCGTCACGAAATTTCTTTTGCTCCACCATCCTGCGCAGATTCCGATTGGTCGCCGCAACCACCGTGACATCGGCCCGAAGCTCACGGGCGCCACCCACACGACGAAAGGTCCTGTCTTCGAGCAGGTGGAGAAGTTTCGCCTGAAGGTCATAGCGAATTTCCCCGACCTCGTCCAAGAGCACGGTTCCTCCCTCGGCAAGTTCGAACGAACCCTTGCGACTGGATTTGGCGTCAGTGAAGGCGCCTTTTTCGTGGCCGAAGAGTTCACTCTCCATCAGTTGATCCGGAATGGCCGCACAATTGACTTCGAAAAATGGCTGATCCCGGCGTTCCGACACCCGGTGAATGTGCCGGGCGACAACGTTCTTTCCGGTTCCGCTTTCGCCAAGGAGAAGGATGGTCTGGACCTGTGATCTCGTCACGTCGGTAGCGATTTCCAGCGTCCGCCTGAACTCCTCCGACTCGGCGATGACATCCTCCTCGAGTTGCTGCTCCTGGATACGCTTGGCCAGACCGGCGTCCCTCTTGGTGGCACGAACCTCGATGCTGCGGTTGACCAGGTCCGCCAGGGCGCGGTGGTCGATGGGTTTGGAGAGGAAGTCCAGGGCGCCCAGTTTCATAGCTCTGACGGCATCTTCGACCTGGCCGACGGCGGTCATCACCAGAACAACCGTCTCATCCAGGATGCTCCGATTCTGCTCGTAAAAGTCCAGGCCGTGACCGTCCGGCAGGCTCAGATCCAGCAGCATCAGGTCAGGGCGGTGCTCCGCGAGGTGCCGCTTCGCCTCGGCGAGGTCTTCGGCGGTGTGAACCTCGTGCCCCTCCTTCTCGAGCCGCTGTTGGAGCGACCACCGCAGGAGTTTTTCGTCTTCAACCAACAGAATAAATGCCATTCAGTTCTCCTGATTATCGTCAACGCCGGATATGGGGGACTCGGCCGACGGCCTGTCCGGCAACAGGATGAAGAAGGTCGTACCCCGCCCCACTTCACTCTCGACCTCGACCCTGCCGCGGTGCTGGGCGACCAGGCTGCGCACGACCGGAAGCCCGAGACCTGTACCCGAGAATTTGGTGGTGAAGAAGGGCTCGAAGATCTCCTCGAGGGCTTCTTCCGGAATCCCGGGGCCGTCATCCTCGACCGAGATGATCAGTCCCCCACCTTCGGGATAGAGGGAGGCCCGCACAACTACGGAGCCGTCGCTGTCGATCGCATCGGCGGCGTTGGCGACCAGATTGGTGACGACGTGGCGCATCTGGGCGGGGTCCACGGAGAAAGCCCCGACGTCCCTGGCTACCTCGATGGCCAACGAGATCGACTTTTTGACCAACGCAGGCCGCAGAAACTGCAACGATTCCTCCAACATCTCCGCCACGTCGACTTCTTCCTTCTTGGGCGGCGCCGGACGAGCGAAGTTGAGCAGGAGGTGGATGATCTCGTTGACACGGTCCAGTTCGTTGACCACCTGGACGAAGAGCTCCTTCTGCTGTTCTTCTTCGGTGTCGTCCCGCATCAGCTCCATGACGCCCCGAATGCCCGCGAGGGGGTTCTTGATCTCGTGGGCCAACCCGGCTGCCAGCCGACCCAACGAGGCCAAGCGCTCGGTGTGGTGCAGGCGGTCGCTGACGGCGTCCTTTTCTTCTTGTTGACGGCGAAAGACCTGGCCCAGCGAACGATAGAGCTCGGCCGCCACCGGGTCGAGGAAGACCCCCGGCATCGGCGTCTCCGAAACTGTTCCGGCCGATGCATGTTCTTCCAGGCGCCGGACCTGCGCCAGAGACCGCCGTGTCCACGCGCCGATGCCGATGTTGACGAAGCCGACCATCAAGGCCCAGCCGACGACAAGGTAGGTCAGGTTGTGTTGCAAGCGATTGTGAGCCGCGGTCACCTCGGGCGTCAGGTCCATGTCCATGCTGGCAGCACCAAGCTGCATTCCGGGTTCGTGGCATTCTGTGCAATCGCCCTCGGCACGGACTCGGAGTATTCCCTGGAGCGCCATGACATCGCCCCTGTCGGCGAACTCGAAAAACTCCTCGTCTTCGCCCTGGAGAAATTGCTTGATCCGGGGAACCGGGTGGCCCGGTTGCCCCATCAGGCTGCCGTCCGAACGGAAAATTCGAAAATCGAGCAGACTGTGCTTCTGGGCGAATTCGCCGACGCTGACGGGTATGACCGCGTGGTCGCGGGAACACATCAGCGGGTGGAGAGTGTGGACCGCCTCGGCCAGCATCACACGGGCCCCGGCACTGTGGGTTCGCAACATCTCGCCCCGCATCACCCTGACCAGACCGAGGTAGAGGACGAAAAATGCGATCAGGTGCACCGGAATCAAAACCAGCACCGTCCTGCCCCGGATACTGGGACGGGGCAGGTAGAAGGCTCCTCGCCGGAGGCGGGACCACAGGCTCGCTCGATCAGCCATCGAGAATTATCATACGCATGATTGATCAATCTGGACAGATTGAATGTAGGGAAAGCTGGGACGCTGGGAGGCACGACGGTGGGCCGAGGCTCACCCTACGGGATGGTCGGCGTTTTACCGGGTGGGCCTTGGCCCACCATTCTCTCGGACTCATCGGCGAGGCTCCGTGTCAGGAGCGATAGCTGAATCCCGGAACGCTCAGTACGTTAGCGGCCGTACCGGTCGGTCCTGGGTCGTTCCTGAAGCGTGCTTGGTACAGCCTCCGAATTCGTCACCACCCTTGCCACCACCATCGAGCGTGAAGCAGGTTCCCGTCGCTGTGGTCCACGTACCGGGGTCGTAATACCGCAGACTATTGCCGTTGGTGAACCGATAGGTCTGGCGGGTCGTTCCTGTGCCCCCGTCCTGGCCCACCAGATAGATTTGGCTGGTGCCGTGAATGGTGCCGAACTCCGGCGTCGTGTAACCCGGCTCAGTTTCGTCGGCCCGGATACCGCCGTGGCAGTTCGTACACGCCATGCCGTACAAATTGCCACCGCTCGCACTCTCAGGCACACGCCCGGCATCCGGCCCGTAACCAGTGAGGTCTGTGGTATCGACGTAGTCTTTCGAATTTCCGGTATGTGAAGATCTGTCGTAGTGCGCAGCATTGTGGCACAACAAACAGTTGTACGGGCCATCACCTGCCTCGGGGTTTTGGTCACCCTCGTTGGCCAGCCCATCGCCGTCCTTGAGCAAATACTCCGAGTTCGAACCATGAGCATTGCCGTTGGTTGTATTCGCACCATCAGTCGTGTGGCAGTCGGCACAGCCCATCACCGAGTTGCTGGCCCAGTCGCCGACCCAGTAAGTCGAGGTGTCCCAGGTTGCGTTCGTGCCGCCATACACAGAGACCGACTGACCGCGGATGGCGTGGCGTGAGTAGATGCCTTCGGTTGGGTCGTCCCGCCCGTCCGGCGGGCGCGGGTCCCCTGGCTGATCCAAATCACTGCCGCTTGAGACAACCCTGGAGGCCACGTCGACAACTCCGCCGCGATCCCAGTGATCGTATTCGTTGGTGATGGCCCCATCGTTAAACGGGTTCGACGCCGTGCCGCCACCTTCGTTGGGCGCCGCCGTCAGATGGGCCGCGCCGTCACTGTCATGACACGAGAGGCAGAAGGGGTCGAGCGCTGTCGACGTCTGTGTGTTCCAGACGGAGCCCAGGACGTCGCTCTTCCAGTTACCCGGAGTTGTTCCGATGTCAGCGATGATCGCCTGTTTATTGTAGGTAAAAGCGCTGTTGTCGTCAGAGTTCCTTAAATCGATCGTTGTCAATCCGCTGTTGGCACCGTGGTAGGTATCACTGGTTTTGACCTCGTCAGGATCTGCATCCGTGTCGACGTAGCCCTCGAGATGGCAGGTCACACAATCGAAATTGGTCAAGGCACCGCCCATGGAGCCGCCTATCCCCACGTGGTGGGAGTTCTTGGAGAAATCGGCCCCGACAGAACGGCGGGTATAGGTTCCCGACTGGCTGTCGTCACGGTGGCAGCCAAGGCAATCGTCACCGGCGCCCTTGAAGTTGTCGGTGTGGTAATGGCAGTCGGTGCAGAGCTTGGCACTGTTGTGGGCACTGGGCACCGGATTGTTGTCGTTATTCGGATCGTCGGTGCCGTCGGACCGCCAGTACTTCACCGATCCGGTAGTTGTGTTTGTTCCCTTTGTCGGGTCATGGCAGGCCTGGCAGATGCCTTCACGAGGCGTGTTGGTGTTCTCGGTGAGCCGGCCGACCGCCTGCCCGCCAGTCGTATTGTCGGTCAAGGTCACCGTCACCGGAGTCGTCGGCACGCCGTAGGCATCACTGACCTTGGAGACTGAGCTCTTGACCATCAGAATGTTTGACGGCACACCATGGGGGTCATGGCAATCCCAGCACAGCTCACCGCCTTCGAGGCTCTGATGCTTCGCGCCGAAGTGGGCCGTGTC
>JAUWTC010000210.1 GCA_030609785.1 Holophagae bacterium | reverse complement strand
TGATCAGCGGCGAGGACAACAGCTCTCCACCTGCAGTAACGATGACCCTCAAGCAGGGCGCCTGCGCGCGAATGGAGGACGTTCTCGATACTGTATTTTTGTACGAAGGAACCGCTGCCCTCGATGTCCAAACGCTCTCGGGAGACATCGTTGTGTCAAGCCGGACCTTCAACACCACCGATGCCGGCACCTTCGGCCAGTTCCTCCCCGGAGTTGGACCTGCCGCCACCGTCACCTCCGGACAGGAGGCTCGCCTCGTCCAACTGGCTCAGGACACGACCGACGACACAGGGTTCAGAACCAATATCGGATTCGTCAACCGGGCGTCGAATACAACAAACGTCAAAACCGATCTCTACACCTCGGACGGCGTTCATCTCGGCACCGTCACGACCCGGCTCGCTCCCTTCGAACACCGGCAGATCAACCGGATCTTCCGGCAAGCAACCTCGGCTCCGGTCACCAACGGCTATGCGATCGTGACGACATCGAGCGCGGACGGGTCGTTCGTAGCCTACGCCTCCGTCGTCGATAACGCCTCCGGAGACCCGATCTTCATCCCGGCAACGCGTGTCTCCACCGAGCCCGTCCTTTTTGAGCTGTTGACGACCGGCGCCGGAAGCTCCGGCGGAAACTATGGAAGCGACGGCAACCTCGACACTGCGTGTACGTCATGGTTTGGGGCGCCTGCAGCTGTCGCCGACTGGAATGACGCCATCACCCTTTGGGAAGCCGACGGCGAGGTCTTTGCCGACGAGGCGGGGATTCGTTCGGGTCATTCCTACCTCGTTGAAAAGGACGGAGGTGCATTCAGACCCGACACCGCCGAGCATTACCTGATCGCCCGCCACGACGGGGACCTTCCGACCGATTTTGCAAGCCTGGATGATGTGGGGGATCACTTCATAGATCTGGGCTCCGAGGAGGACGTGACCCTCCAGGTCCTCTGCCGAAGGCCAGTTGAATAGGCGCTGGGACGGCGGGGATCAACCCCCGGCCTTCTGGTCCGCCCTGCGGGCGCCCCAGCGTCGTCATTTCCGCGGGGCCGAGGCGAGGCGAGAAATGCAACGGATACACGGCCCCGCGGAAATGACGAGCGGCGGCCTACGACGTTGGCCGAGACTCGATTGCCGACGACACGGCCGAGGGTTGCCCGGTGTCGCCCTTCTTCGCATCGACGGCTGAATCGGAAGTTCTGCCCGGTGAAGAGAGGGCGCACCCGGCACGCCCCGTCGGAGAGGGAGCATTTGGTTGCTGATGCGGCCGGTGCTCTGGGCTCTGTTACCCGATCGCGCTCAAGATCAACCGACAGGGCCGACGCCCAATCCAGAAAGCGCCCCTCTAGGACGGGGGTGCGGGGTCAGGCCTTCTTCATCCAGCATTCCTTCGAAAACCGGTATCGCTGCGAAGAATGCCTGACCGGGCTCCCCACGGCGCCGCCGCCTGCAATCGAGTGTTGGCTGAAGCCGTAGGCCGCCGAGGTCATTTTCCGGAGGGGCGATTTCCTCCCGATTTCTGTAATCAAGCCCCTCCGGAAAATGCACCGAGCTGGAGGGCCGAAGGCACTCCAGAAGGCCGGGGATGAAGAGCAGGCGACAGCCGGCAGTCTCAGGATAAGCTGGCAACAGTGTTGGGAGTATCTGTCCTGCACGGATGTCGTTCTCAGCTCAAACACCAGTCTCCGGAAAGACCCGATTCCGACCGGCACTCTTCGCCCGATAGAGTTGGGTGTCAGCCTCACGAATCAGTGCGTCGGCATCGTCATCCGGGCCCAGGGTGGCGACGCCAACACTGACTGTCACCCTGATGTCCTGCTCGTCAAAGGCAAAAGAAAACTCTTCGACCTGGCGGCGAACCACCTCAGCGAAGACCAGCGCGCCCTGCAAGTCGGTCTCGGGGAGAACCACGGCAAATTCCTCCCCGCCATACCTGGCCAGCAGCTCGTCCCGGCGAACGCGGTCCTGGATCACGTGGGTCACTCTCTTCAGCGTCGTATCCCCCGCCAGATGGCCGTACGTATCGTTGATCTTTTTGAAGTGGTCGAGATCCAGCATGGCCAACGAAAGTGGCCGAACGTGCCTCTTGGCCCGAGCCAATTCCCGTTCGAGAAATTCCAAAAAGAACCGCTTGTTGTGCACACCGGTCAGCCCGTCAAGAATGGTCAGGCGATAGATCTCCTCGTGATAGAGGGCCTCAATATTGCCGCCGACGATGAACTTGAAGACCAGGCCGCCGGTCGTGATCAAATCACCGTTCGACAGCGGCTGAATGTGTTCGATTTCAACGTCGTTGACATGAGTCCCGTTGGTGCTCCCAAGGTCCTCGACCCAGCACTGCCCCTGGTCAAGGAAAATCCGAGCGTGTTTTCTGGAGACATTGGGCACGTCAACTGCGATCGTACTGGTCTCGCTCCGCCCGATCGTCACCTCGTCCTTGATGGGATACCGTTTCCCCAGACCATCCCCGTAGATCTGCACAATGCAAGCGTTTTGCTCCTCCTGGGAACCCTGGGTCCCAGCCGGAATCGTGATGATCGTCTTCTCAGTGGTCATCCATCCCCCACCCACGTCAATCCGACGCAGAAGACCAGTGTACTGCGTCTGAGATTCCCCGCCTCCTGGCTTCCAGGCGTCCCGGCCTCGCAGCTTTTATGCACGATCGGAGTCGCGCGCGCCATTCCTGCCTCCCAGCTTCTCAGCCTCCTCCAGTCCTTGGGCAATCGTTCGCCGAAGCACCGGGTTGAGCGCTAGGGCCTGATCGAAGGCCTCGACCGCCGCTTCAGCCGCAGCCGCGCGGAACGGCCCTGGCTCCATGTCCGACGCGCGTTCGAGGAGGAGGAACCCTCGGACTTGGAAAGCGTCGGGCAACTGCGGGTTGGCCTCCAGCGCCCTTTCAATCGCCTCCAGCCCGGCGTCGATCTCCCTTTCTCTCCTGCCCGGTCCCACGACGGACCAATCCACTCTGAAGAGGTGAATCCGCGCCTTTTCGATGTGGGCCTCCCCATTGTGCGGGTGGTCTCTGAGAGTCCGTTCAATGGTCCTTTGGGACCGTTCCAGTGCCTGGGTGGGATCCTCCCCTTGAGAAAAAAGCAGACGAGCCTCGAGGTTCTCAACCTTGGCCCTCTCGATCCTGAGCCCGACGTAGCCGGGATTGATGGCCTCGGCCCGCTCGAGATCAGCCATGGCGGCCGCAATCTCCGCCGAGGGGTCGTCTCCGTGTTCAATCAGGTGAAGGGCGTACATCCGACGAATCGACACTCGGTTGAATAATGCCGTGGTGTTGCGTGGATTGAGTTCGATGGCCGTATCCAGCCAACCCAGAGCTTCATCGACCGACAGGGAGGGATCGGCGCCGGTATCCAACTCAAAGCGGGCCCGCGTCGCCGCCGCGCTGCCGAGGTTGCTGTAGACAAGTGTATTGCTCGGATTTTCGACCGCGCTTTGTTTGAACGCCTCGATCGCCCGATCAAGTGATCCCCGCGGATCGGCTCCGTGCCCCTGCTCCCACTCCGCGCGGGTGCAGAAGGCGGCCCCAAGGCTGTTCATGGCGATGGCCATCCGAGGATTGAGGTCCAGGGTCCGCTCGAAGACCTCCACCGATTCGGCAATCGACTTCATGGGATCGAGTCCCTCGTCCACCTGGTATATTCCCGCTGTCAACAGCACGGCGCCGAGGTTGACCAGGGCGATCGGATCCTCTCCGAAGATCTGGAGCGCCGACCTGAAGTCCTCAGCCGCGCGGTCAAGGAAGGGCAACGGGTCCTCCCCTCCGGCCATCGCCCACTGGCCCAGACGCCACCGGGCCAACCCGCGGTTGTTGTATACCTGATGACCTGAAGACTCAACCTCGATCGCACGATTGAAGGCCCCGATCGCACCTTGAAGGTGATCGGTGGGATCTTCCCCGGTTTTGAGGTCATTGAGTCCCAGCTTGCTGAAAGCGACCCCGAGGTTATTGAGACCGGCTCCGTCGTCAGGATTGAGTGCGACCGCCTTCTCCGCCATCTCCAGCGACTTTTGCAACACTGGCACAGGGTCGGCCCCGATCTTCATCAACTGGGTTGCCCACCTCCAGCAGAGTTGGCTTACTGCCGCCAGAGCCTCGACATCGTCAGGATTGATGCGCAATCCATCCCCACAGACATCGGCCGCAGCATTAAAATCCTCCTCTGCGGCCGTTCCCCGCTGGATTGAACTCTCGAGGGTCATTGTCAGCAGGCGGCACCGGCTCCGATGCACCGCCGGATCGCTTCGTCCGATCTCCACGGCTTCGGCCAGGGCGGCGCCCGCCCGGGCGTAACATGCCTCGGCTTCTTCGATGTCACCACTACCGAACAGATCCGCCCCCCGAGCGATCTCGATATCGGCTTCGAGCAGACTTGCCTGAAAGAACGTCGGATCGAGGTCCAGGGCGCCCGCAGCCAGGTCGAGGCCCTCGTCGTATCTCTCTTCGTTGAGCGCGATCAACCCTTCGGCGTAAGCCCGCCCAGCCGGGTCTAGATCGGACGCTTGCTGCAGGAAATCCAGCGCCGGGTCCCGGTATTCGCTCCAGATTTCTCGGAGACGTTCATCCCGAGCACCCTCGCTGGTCATCAGCAGCGCCCGGCTTCGCTCCCGCTGATAGAGTTCTCCCAGCGTCAGTCCGAGGGCATAAGCAACATCCGAATTTCGGTAACCCCTATCCCAAGTCAATCTGAGGTGCCGAAGTGCCTCGGGGTACTGTTCCAGAACCAGGTGACCGCGCCCCAAAGCGTAGTGTCCCGGGCCTTTCGCCGGTGAGCCCTCTTCCTCTATCCGGCTTTCGAGGCGTTCCATTCGATCCCGGACCTCGCCAATTGCCGGTCTGATGTCGTGCAGAGGCAGCAGATGAGCCTTCTGCATCGTCGATTCCATCTCCTTGACCTCTTGCGCGAACGCCTGTGCCAGAACCGTCTCCTGACGAGCCAGCCACACGGAACGCAGGGCCAGTCCTCCGATGATGCCGACCACCAGAACGGAGATGGCGATGACGGCGGCCGGGAGACGGTGTTTTCGTAGGACCTTGACCGCTCTATAGGTCCAATCCGCCCGCCGGGCCTGGATGGGCTCCCCGCCCAGGAAGCGTCTGAGGTCTTCGGCCAGGGCGGTGGCACTGTCATACCTTCGGCTCGGATTCTTCTCGAGACATTTGAGAATGATAGTCTCCAGATCCTTGGGGAGGCTGGGCTTGACCGTTCTGGGGGCCGTCGGTTCGGCAGAGGCCACCTGGACCAGAATGTCCACCGCACTGGAGCCTTCGTAGGGCGCCCTGCCGACCAGGGCACGGTAAAGCGTCGCGCCGAGGCCGTAGACGTCCGTTCTCCGATCACACCCTCCACGCCCTCCCTGGACCTGCTCAGGCGACATGAAGGCCGGCGTGCCGAGGGTTGCCCCCGTGACTGTCAGATCCTCGCCTGTCGTTTCCTGGGCGATGCCGAAGTCCATCACCCAGCCGTGCCATCCCCGGTCTTCGGAGTATTCGACCATGATATTCGACGGTTTGATGTCGC
>JAUWTC010000412.1 GCA_030609785.1 Holophagae bacterium | reverse complement strand
CTCAACCATCTGCAATGCTCCAGCCCGTGCGGCGAGTCCATCTGGTCCGCCCACTCCACCGAGGTCGAGGTCGACGAAGAGAGCTTCCGGGCCTCCGAGCCCCTCCCCTGTTGCCCGGAATGCGGCGCCCTGGCCAGGCCCAACGTCCTGATGTTCGGCGACTATGGCTGGGTGCCCCACCGGTCCCACGCGCAGGAGAGTCGTTTCAGGGGCTGGATGGCATCGGTGTCAGACGGAGCGCTCGTCGTTGTGGAACTCGGCGCCGGCACCGCCGTGCCGACGGTTCGCTATACAGCCGAAAGGGCAATCGATACGGTCGGAGGCACCTTGATTCGCATCAATGTCCGAGAGCCTCAGGTCCCCCGCGGCGAGATCGGCATCGCGGCCGGCGCGCTGAAAACGCTGGAGGCGATCGACGCCTCGACCACCCGGTGAATCACCCTGCGTTCTCGTTCAACGCTGTGAGGTAGGCTTCGCCCAATACGCCCAGACGCCAGCCGCCCATACCTGCGGCTTCGAGTGCCTGAACATCGGCACCTGCGCCAAGTTCGGCCACCGCTTCCAGGGTTGCCCGAGGACACAGGACCGCGCCATCGATCTCCAGTCCCTTGCCGATGGCATCTCTGGCCTCGATCAAACGTGCGATTCTCTTCTTTGTCCCGGGGTCACTGGGGGGCCGCCTCTGAGGTCGTTGCCACTCCGGCGCCGCCTGTGGCTCGCCTAGCAATTCCGCAACGGCTTGACCGTAGCGCTCGACAAAGCGCGGACCGATGCCCGGGACCTTGCCCATCGCCCGCGGCCCCTCAGGCACAGCCTGGGCCATGTGAACCAACGGCTGGTTCCCGAGGATCTTGAACGGCGGCAGGTCTCTCCGCTGGGCCTGAGCCTCCCGCCATTCGACAAGCGAAAAAGCGCGGTCACGGGCAAGGGCCCGCAATGCGTTGACCCCCTTGACCCTTTCGAACGCCCGGGGATCCCGCTCCACCTGCTGGTGCCGAACACCCTCCAGACGCCTGAAATCCTCTCTTGCCCACTCCCACCGACCCAAGCCCTCCAGGCGTTCGCAAAGCACGGAGGTCAGCGCCTCGAGATGCGCGGTGTCGGCCGCGGCGTAGGCCACCATCGATTCGGTCAACGGCCTCCTGCCCCAATCGGCCCGTTGGTGCCTCTTGTCCAATCCAATGTCAAAAAAAAGCTCCAAAAGGGAGGCCAGTCCAGTCTTCTTTTCACCGAGCAGCATGGCCATGATCTGTGTGTCCCGAAGGCCGTGAATCTCCGCCTCATAATCCCTGTCGAGGACCCTGATATCGTAGTCGGCGCCGTGCATCAGTACCGTGATTTCGGGATCCCCGCAAACGTCCCACAGAGGCGACAGCGCCTCGGCTTCAACGGCCAGCGGATCGATGACCGCGTGCTGACCGGCCACGCTGATCTGAACCAGGCATACCTTGTGGAAGTAGGAGTGCAGCGAATCCGCCTCGGTATCCATGGCAAAGACGCCGGCTTCGCGACACCTGTCGGCCAGATCACTGATGGCGCCGGGGTTGTCGATCCACAAGGGATGAAGGTCATCATTCATGGTGGAATGGTAGCAGGACTACTGGCCCCTCCCATGCCAGGGTTGGCTGTGGGAGAAGCTGAAACTCAGCAACCATGCAATTCGTCCGACGAATTGCCCAGTTTCCAGTTTCCAGTTTCAATCTCCCCACTATGCTACCTTCCCCCCCGGAATATCAGCAGGGAAAGGATCCTCCTGTCAGGACATGACTACTCACCTCGACATCGGCACGGCCAAGGTTGGAATCGAACTGACCAATCGCTGCAACATGCGGTGCACGATGTGTCCCCTGCCGAACTTGAGCCGGCCGACCGCCGATATGCCATGGGATCTCGTAGAAAAGGTCGCCGCAGACTTTGCCGCCAACGGCATCCAGGTTCGCTGGCTGCACGAGATGGGTGAACCCCTCCTCTACGAACGTCTGGCGGAGGCAATTGACCTCTTCCCGGGATGTTCGGTTTCGACCAATGCGATGGCCCTCACGCCGGAGATCGGCGAGAAGCTTCTCAGCTCCACGCTGGGCCGCCTGCGGCTCTGCCCCGATACCGTCAACCCCGACGTCTATCCCGAGATCCGCAGGGGTGGGGTCTACGACAAGGTTGTCGCCAATATCAAGGCTTTCCTCGATCAGGCGAACGGCGCTTCAATGGCCATCGAGATTCAGAAGATGGTCTCCAAACCGACAGCGGTTGAGCGGATCGAAGATTTTGAAACGCTGTATGAAATCGAGCGCTATTCCAACGCTCGAGTTATCGAAAAGACCTGTGAGGGCCTGGACACCACCGACGCAACCGATCTACACGAAGAGTATTACGGCTGTTTCCAGGGCTACCCTTTCAAGTGGTTCATCGTCATGGCCGACGGTCGAGTGACGCACTGTTGCTACGACTCCGATTGCCTCCAGCCTATTGGAGACATGAATACTCAGACGGTCCAGGAGATCGTCAACGGCAAGACGATCGATCGATTGATGGAGGCCTTTCAGGCGAAGGACTGGGAGACCCTGCCCCGCTGCGGCGAATGCCACCGCAATCCGACGCCGACGGCGGTGATGAAGGACCAACTGGTTCAGTTGGGCCACAAGATCGAACGCCTCGTGCCGGTCAAGGCAATCGGCCGCAAGGTCTTCAACCGGGGTCCCCGCTGATGGTCAAGGCCCAGTGGGGCGCCGAACCGGAGTTCTTCGGGCCTCGGCACGCCCATCGCGAAGGGCGAATCCTCCGTGCATTGGATGGGCTCGAGGTTCCAGCCGGCCCCCATCTCGAGTGTGCAGCCGGCGTCGGTTCCCTGTCTGCCGCCCTGGCCGCTCGAGGCCGCATCGTCGTGGCCGGCGACCTTTCGCTGCGGTCCCTGGCGGTGATACAGCGAAAAATGCCGTCCGAGGCCACTGTGTTTTCTGTCGTCTGTGACATCACAAACCTGCCGTTCCGTGACGCCACTTTTTCGACCGCCAGCAGCGCCGAGACCCTGGAACACATCCCGAATGACACCGCGGCGGCGACCGAACTGGGCCGCACACTGGCGCCCGGCGGGG
>JAUWTC010000386.1 GCA_030609785.1 Holophagae bacterium | reverse complement strand
GGCATACTCCCGGGCCAGCGCCGAGCCAATACCTGACGACGCCCCTGTGATCAATACAACTTTGCCATCCATATGGTTTGCCATGGGGGTAATTCTAACCCGGCCATTTCAGCCCCGGCCTAGGGGCCTCACAGCGTCAGGAGCAGGGACAGTTTCAGCGACAGATGGCAGGGGCAGCGACAGCGGCAGGATCCGCAACCGCGTCACAAACCCGAAGTCACCCAAACCCCGTAGAAAAGGCTGTTACAATCGTCCCCAGGAACTACAGGAAAACCTCGATGGATACGCTGATCGGGCGGTCGCTGGGGCGGTATGACATCACCGAGCAGATCGGTGAGGGTGGGATGGGTATTGTCTATCGCGCACACGACACCCGCCTTGATCGAGATGTCGCAATCAAGGTCCTCAATGAAGCCGCGGTCACCAACACGACCCGAATCGAGCGCTTCAAACGCGAGGCCCGCGCCGTCGCCCGCCTCTCGCACCCCAACATCATGGAGATCCACGATTTCGGCGCCCAAGACAATGTGATCTTCGCCGTCATGGAGCTCCTGGAAGGGATCGACCTCCGGCAGCATATGAACCAGGGGCGCATCGCCGTACGAGACGCGATGAAAATCGCCAGACAGGTGGCCGAGGGACTGGAGGCCGCCCACAGCGAAGGCGTTGTTCACCGGGATATCAAGCCTGAAAACCTGTTCCTCAACAGCGACGGACGACTGAAGATCCTCGACTTCGGCCTGGCCCACCTCAGAACTCCCCTGGGGGCCCATGCCTCCGATATCCGTACAATGAGCCTGACCGATGCCGGCACTGTCCTCGGCACACCCCGCTATATGTCACCGGAACAGGTCCGGGGCCAGGAGATCAACTGCTCCAGCGACATTTTCTCCCTCGGCTGCGTCACCTACGAAATGGTCACCGGGAAACACCCCTTTCTGCGCAAGACCAAAGCCGACACGATGTCCGCCATCCTGCATGACGAACCGGAGCCGATGGGCAATCTCAGGCCGAGCGTCTCTCCCCCTCTGGATCAACTCGTACTTCGGTGTCTCGAAAAGCGACCCCGTGACCGGTTCCACTCCGCCCATGATCTCGGGTGTGCCCTGCAGGCGATCGGCGACACCCGGACTTGGAGTGGACGGGTGATCAAGCGTCGGGCCCTCGTGACCACCCGACACCTCGTCGCTGCAGCCGTCGGAGCCGTCGTCATGATCGCCGCCATGCTTGGCGTGGGGCAGTTGCGGCGGCCTGACGTGCCGCCGCCAACGCTTCCGGAAAAACTGCACCTCGGCGTTGTTCCATTCTCCGTGGTCGGCAATGAGGAAGAGAATCGACCGATTGCCGACGGCCTTGCCACGACCATCGCACGCGGGATCAGTCAATTGGAGCCGCAATCAGGCGGGCGGCTGTGGGTCGTCGAACCCGAACGGATATTCACCAAAACGCTGAAGACCTGTCAGTCGATTCGGGATCTATTCAATGTTTCCGTCTGTCTCGGAGGTTCCTTCGAGCGGCGGGGCGATGTCCTTTCTCTGACCCTCGAGATCACGGACGCAGCCTCAGGCGCCCTGATCGGTAAAGAAGTCATTGAGAACTCGTTCTCCAACGTGGAAGTCTTCCAGACCAAACCGATCCTGGCGACAGCCCAAATGCTTTCCCTGGACCTTCAGGACGTGGTTCAACGACTGCTGGATCCTGTACCGACCAAAATCCCCCTGGCCTTTGTTTCAACCGTGCGTGGAACCGGACTCCTGGTCTCCAGCGCCGATCCCGACACAACGGACGCCGCCATCGGCTTTTTGGAGGAGGCAATCGCAGCGGACCCGATGTACGTCGAGGCATGGACTGCACTCGCGGACGGGTTTCGGCGTCGGTTCCGTGAAACCGGCGACAGATCTTGGCTGAACCGGGGCTTCGAAGCGGCCGGAGAGGCGATCAAAATGCGCCCGAGCGCTGCCGCCTACCGGGCTCTCTCGGCTCTCCACGCGGCGAACAAGGATTGGACGGCGGAGATTGCAGCTCTTGAGGCGGCGATCCGACTCGAGCCAACCGGAGCAGAGTCCTACAGGAGACTGGCCAAGGCCCTTCAAAAGGCCGATCGGTTTGACGAGGCGGTCAGCGCCCTGCACCGTGCCATCAATCTTCGACCGGGATACTGGGTGTATCACAACGATCTCGCCCTCCTCTATTACTCTCGTGGAAAATATGACGCCGCCGCCAACCACTGGCGCCGGGTGACCGAGTGCGCCCCTCTCTACGATGGCGGCTACGCAAACCTGGGCATGGCCAACTTCTATCTCGACAACACCGAGGCGGCCTACGCCAATTTCGAACGCGCCTCCGAACTCAACCCGGACACCAACTCAAACAGCTACCTGAACCTCGGAACCCTGTATTTCGAACACGCACGGTTTGCGGACGCTGCGGCGATGTTTGAAAAGGCGCTTGAACTCAATGACGCTTTCTACGTCACCTGGGGCAATCTCGGGTTCTCGCTGGTCTATAGCCTTCAACCTGAACGCGCAAAGGAGGCACTCCGGCAGGCCGCTCGATTGGGTGAAATTGAACTCCAGAACCGGCCGGACGATCCGGAACTGCTGTGCGACCTGGCCGGTTACCACGCCGAACTCGACAACAAAGACCGAAGCAGAGACTGCCTGAAAAAGGCAATTGACCTCGGTCCTACCGACCCCCTGGTCCTGGCGACGATCGGGGAGACCTACGAGGATCTCGGCGATCGCGACCAGGCTTTGGTGTGGATCGAACACGCATTCAACGCCGGGATGCAACCGGCCCGGTTCGACAACAGACCGGGCCTTGGCAGGCTGATGGCCGACCCAAGATATCAGGCACTGAAGACCGGTGCGAATCCACGCATCGAGTTTGATTCGGCACAGTGAAAGGGGAACTAAAATGGGAATCAGCACGCTGACGAAATACACCATCTTCATCACCAAGCAGAACGGGGTGCATTCTATTTACCCCGCCCCGGAACTCGAGTGGCCGGTGTATTCAGGAACAACCATTCAGTTCGTCAATACAACCGACGCAAAAGTCAGGGTCCAAACGGTCTATTATGAACGCGAAATCAAAGCGAGCATCGACGTGTATCAAGGAGGCACCCCCTTCAACGTTGCTGCCAACGGCACAACGGTCTGCGTCGTAGATCTGAGTCACTTGGCGAACCAGAACGGCCAATATCCAGCTTTCATCCACCAATTTGAAGTCGAGGGCGGTTTTGGGCAACCGCCCAACGTCATGGGCGGCGGCCCGAAGATGGTCCCTACGGACCCTGATTCCTAGAGCTGAGGGCAGGCGTCCCCTGCGGAGGCCGTACGGCCTGCGGGGGTTCATGACCCAGCCGGGCTTCGCGCTTCAAGTACACTGAAGGCATGGCCGGAAAGCTCCAGCTGAGGTCCTTTGGCGACTATGTCTTG
>JAUWTC010000122.1 GCA_030609785.1 Holophagae bacterium | reverse complement strand
GGGCTTCGTTCCTTCTTGCGGGCCCCCTGCTCGGCCGCTGGGGCCGGGCCGTTCTTCCCCGCCCCGGAGGGGATCGGATCGGCCGCCGACCACTGGACACCCACCTGCACGCCCTGATCGAACTGGGGGCCGAGATCGAGGTCCTGCCCGATCGCTACGTGATGAAGGCGCCCCGAGGTCTGAGCGGCGCCGATATCTTCCTGCACGAAATGTCGGTAATGGGCACCGAGAACGCGATCATGGCAGCAGCCCTCGCCCAAGGAAAGACAACGATCCGCAACGCTGCCTCCGAGCCTCATGTTCAGGAGCTGTGCCTTCTGGTTGAGAGCCTGGGCTGCGCCATTCGAGGCATCGGCACCAACGTGCTGGAAATCGAAGGGCAACGGGATCTCGGAGGTGCGACGGCCCTCATCGGACCCGATCCGATCGAGGTCGGTTCGTTCATAGGCCTGGCTGCGGTCACCGGCGGACGATTGAGAATCACAGGCGCCATGCCGCACCAGCACCATCGCATGACACGCATCGGTTTCGGACGCCTGGGTATCCACTGGGAAGACGACGGGAATGACATCGTCGTTCCCGCCGGGCAGAGCCTGGAGATCGGCGAAGATCTCACCGGAGGCCTTCCGAAAATCGACGACGGACCGTGGCCGGCTTTCCCTCCTGACTTGACGTCGATTGCGGTGGTCCTGGCCACCCAGGCCCGAGGCACAATCCTGATCCACGAGAAGATGTTCGAAAGCCGGTTGTTCTGGGTCGACCGCCTGATCTCAATGGGCGCCCACATCGTCCTGTGCGATCCCCACCGTGCTATGGTCGTCGGCCCGGCGCGCCTCCAGGGTCAAGACCTGGCCAGCCCCGACATCCGCGCCGGGATGGCCCTGGTCATCGCGGCCTTGTGTGCCGAGGGCCAGAGCGTCATCCACAATATCAGACAGGTCGAGCGTGGTTACGAAGACCTTCATGAACGACTGCGGTCGCTGGGTGCCGACGTCGAACGCCGTGTATCCTAGGAGGCATGATGCGTAGATTGTTAGTTCTTGCAGCAGTAATGGTCGTTCTCAGTTCCGTTCCCGCGGCCGCCCAACAGGGTGAGTGGCGCCTTGCGACCAGACTCACTTCCCTCTCGGTTGATGCCAAGACCGATCCCATTTTCGACACCGGGACTCAAATGGACTCGAGTTCGTCCTCATTGACGGCAATCCTCGAATGGCAGTACATGCTATCGGACGCGGTGGCGGTCTGCACGTCATTGACGACAGCGCCATTCGAGCTCATGGGCATCGGCGGCGATCTTGATGGAGAGGTCCTCGGAGAGATCTGGTTCACGCCCCTGACGCTGACGCTGCGGTACGAAATCCAACTCCGCGGAGACCTGGAGCCGTATATTGGCGGAGGCCTCAATGCGACCTTCTACCTCTTTGACGATGTCGCCCCGGCGCTCGAGGACTATGGCGTCAAAAAACTGGTCGCCAATCCCAGTTTCGGGTGGGTTATTGAGGGGGGGCTCAACTACAACCTGAGCCACAAAACCTACGTCAGCCTGGATCTCAAGTTGATGGACCTGTCGGGCAAAATGGACCTCGAAGACGACGACAAGAACAACCTCGACCGGGTCGCCATCGAGGGCAGCCCGGTCGAAATTGGTCTCGGCATCGGCTGGAGATGGTGAGGAAGCTGTCAGTTAAACTCTTGCGACACTGATGCGGCCAGGACAAGAAGACAATTGAACCGCGAAGACGCGAAGACCGCAAAGGAAACGCAAAGAAGGTTTTTAAATCAATACCCTTGGCGCTCTTTGAGACAACCGGCTCAAAACCAGACCTTGGGTTCATCGGTGGCTATTCGCAATCCTGGGTGGCAATTTTGCAATCGCCTGAGGTTTCAGCTCCCTCTCTACTGCGCAGTAGGTTCGTCTCCGAAATCGTTGGGGTCGAAGCCCTCGGCAGCTCCGGCCTTGGCCATTTCCTGCTTGACCAGATCCTGGTGCTCGATTTCTTCTTCCCGAAGTTCGGCAAAGAGCTCTCTGACGCCCGAATCCTTGACCTCCGGGAGGGCTCGATCGAAATACTCGAAGGCCTTGACCTCGGCGGTCAGGGCAACCTCGAGGGCCTGCTGGATTGACATGAAGGCACGGGCATCATCGAAGTCCGGCGCCTCGACGTCCCACAGCATCGACCGGTCAACGTTCATCGGCTCGTCACCAAAGAGCTCCTTGCGCCGGGCGCCCAGCTCTTCGCCATGCTTGGCCTCGTTCTGGGCCATGAAACGGAAGAATTTTGCGGCATCCGGCGTGTGGTGACTGTCCATCTGGGCCGCAAACTCGGAATAGCGCTCCTGAGCTTCGTCTTCTACGAGAATTGCAAGGTCCAGGGCGTCTTTGAGAGAGAGTTTTGAAAAATCGATATCGGTAGTCATCGTTCCTCCTGTGCGGCGGAATGATACACGTCTTTCCCGGCCATGGGGGAAGAGGTCGCAGGATTCATGGTTCAGGGATCAGGGTTCAGGGATCAGGGATCAGGCAAGAAGACAATTCTCTCTGCGCCCCGGCGACCTGCGCTATCAACCCATGCGATACGTCCGACGTATTGCCTTTCCTCACCCCCGGGCGAGGATGACACCGCGCTGGGAGCTTTCGATGAAAGCAAGGACCTGATCGACATCCTGTTGACCGGCCAGCTCTTCTTTGATCTTGGCAACCGCCTGAGTAGTGTTGAGCTTGGGGCTCCGCATGATCCGCCACATGGCGATCAAGGCCTTCCGCCGATCCTCTGAGAACCCCTTGCGTTCCAGGCCGATGGTGTTGGGTCCAAAGCACCGCGCCGGCCGATTGCCGACGATCTTCATGAACGGCATGCTGTCCTTGGTGACGATGCTGCCACCTCCGAGGAATGCGTGCTCGCCCACCCGGCAGAACTGATGCACGGCGGTCAGGGCTCCGACGGTCGAACCGTCTCCAACATCGACGTGACCTGCCAGGGTCGCGTTGTTGGCGAAGATCACCTGTGACCCGACATGGCAGTCGTGGGCGATGTGCACGTAAGCCATAAACAACCCGTCGCTTCCGAGAGTCGTCAGGCCGCCACCTCCGGGTGTTCCGCGATGGATGGTGACACACTCCCGAAAGACGTTGTTGTCACCAATTTCCAAACGGGTCGGCTCACCTGCATACTTGAGATCCTGGGGCGGCGCCCCAATCGAACCATGGCTCTCAAATCGATTGTCGGAACCGATAGTTGTGTCTCCCGTCAGGCGATTCAGGGGTCCGACGATGCACCGATCACCAAGCCTGACACCTGCTTCGATGACGGCCAAGGCACCAACAACGACATCCTCGCCCAACTCCGCCTTGGGATCGACCACTGCGGTGGGGTGGATCGTCGTACTCATGACCGATCCGCCATGGCCGACATCAGATCGGCCTCACAAACGACCTGTCCATCGACCAAAGCCCGCCCGCGCATCTTGGCAAAGGTCTTTCGCGCATTGGTAATCTCGACCTCGAAGACCACCTGATCACCGGGGACAACCGGCTTCCGAAAACGACAGTTGTCGATGCCGGTGAAAAAGACCAGCTTGTTCGCTCGATCTTCCACTTGCCCCAGCAGGAGCGCCCCACCCGCCTGAGCCATCGCTTCGACGATCAGGACCCCCGGCATCACGGGATGTCCCGGAAAATGACCCTGAAAGAACTGCTCGTTGAACGTGACGTTCTTGATCGCCCGAATACTGGTCTCGTTGACCTCCAAGATCCTGTCTACCAACAGGAAGGGATAGCGATGGGGCAGAATCTCCATGATTTCCCGAACATCAATCATCGTCGTTCTCCAGTTCCTCGAGCCGCCGCTCCAACTCCTTGAGCTGCCGCCGCATCTTCCCCAATCGTGCCACGGCTGCCTGAGATCTTGTCCATTCTCCGCGGGGTCTCGCCGGGACACCGGAAACGATGGCGCCCGGCGGCACGTCTTTGAATACTGCCGTCTTGGCGGTGACCTGGGCGCCGTCACCGAGGCTGAGGTGACCCGCAGCGCCGGCCTGGCCGCCCATGACAACGTATCGCCCCAGTTTCGTAGAGCCGGAAATGCCCGACTGGGAGACCAGGATCGATCCCTCGCCGACGACGACGTTGTGGGCAATCTGGACGAGGTTGTCCACCTTGACGCCCCGCCCGATCCGGGTTTCACCCAGGGTCGCCCTGTCGATGCAGACATTGGCGCCCAACTCGACATCGTCCCCCACTACGACGATGCCTACCTGGGGCACTTTGTGGTGGACGCCGTCAACCGTCGCAAACCCAAAGCCGTCGGACCCGATGACGACGCCCGACTGGAGGATGCAGCGGTCTCCTATGCGGCAGTCCGGCTCAACCACCACGCGAGGGTGGAACAGACAGTCATCACCAATCGTCACGCCGGCGCCGATGACACAACCAGGGCCGATGACGGTCCCGGATCCAATGCTCGTGCCCGCGCCGACAACCGCCTGCGCCCCTATGCTGACTCCATCGCCCAAAACCACATCGTCGTCAACCGATGCCGACGGATCAACACCGGCCTTCGCCTCCGGTCCAGGCATCATCAGTTTCAGGGCTCGAGCCAACATCAAGTACGGCTCGTCACAGACCAGAAGATTACGCCCGGGCAGTATCTCGGCATCACCGACCAAGACAGCCGTGGCCTCAGTATTTTCGGCCTGCTCGACATACCGTGGGTTATGGAGGAAAGACAGATCACCGGGACCCGCCTCGTCCAACGGCTTGACACTGCTGACCGTCGCCCCCGGGTCCCCGACGACTCGTACACCGAGCCGCCGCCCCAATTCAGCCAGAGACCACGACCGCATCGTTGCCAACACCTGTTACTGAGCGGTGTTGAACCGACGGATCACTTCGTCGGTGATGTCCACGCTCTCGTCGGCATAGACCAACCCGGCCTGGAACTTGTTGAAGATCAAGGTCATGTTATTTTCCTTGCCGACCTCGTCGATCACCGGGAGAATGCGCTCCTCCAGACCACCGAGTGCAGTCCGGCGGGCTTCGTCCAAATCGCGTTGGGCGTCATCCTGGAATCGCCGCATCTCGATGCCCCGGTCTTCAATCTGCTTTGACAACTCGGCCACCTTGGCTTCAGTCAGGGTGAAGCGCTGCTTGGACAACTGCTCACGCAAGGCGTCCAACTGCTCTTGAATGGCACGCCCCTCGGCAATCTTCGCTTCCTGAAGTTGCTGGAGTTTCCCCAGAGCTTCCTTGCCGGCGTCCGAGTCGGTCACCACCCGTTGGATGTCGATCACCGCAATATTGACTTGCGCCATCACGGTGGTCGCCACAAGCATCGCCACTACCACAATGGCTGTTTTCAGAATTGTCTTTGTCATTTTTCCTCCTGTTGGGCCGTATCCCGACCCTAGAATGTCGTGCCGATCGAGAATTGGAAGTCACTGGAGTCCTCGAGCGGGTATGGATCTACGACGATACCGTAGATGAAACGAATCGGGGCCTGAAAGATCGGCAAGAAGATCCGGAGCTCCACGCCGTATGTTTGCCGGTATTGGCTCAAGACCCAGCCCTGGTCTTCGTGGTAGGTGTTCCCGATATCGGTAAACAACACCAACTTGACCGGCCCGCCGACCCGGTACTGGTACTCCAAATTGAAGAGCCAGTACCGGTCGCCGCCCATAATCGACCCCGCATCGGTGAAGAAAAACGCGCCGTCCTCGTCCCGAGGGCGGACCGAATAGTAGGGCAAACCTCTCAGAGTCCTGTCACCCCCGAGCCGGTAGCGCTCGTACAAGGGAATTTCCGAGTCGTTATAGATGAAAAACTGGCCGATCTCGGCGTTGAATGCGAAGATCGATTTCTTCTTCCGGCTCAGCGGGACGAACTTGGTCAGGGTCAATTCGGGACGGATGTAGTCGAAATCCCCCCCGAGCGGCCCACCGGCCATACGAATGCGGGCGTTGATACCGGTGCCCTGGTTGGGGTCGAATGGGTCGTCACGGGTGTCATAACGATATCCCGGCGTCAACGCGACGGTCTTGCCGTCGAAACGCTCAAATGCGTTTTCCAGCGGAACAGGTTCAACCGGCGGAAAATCGACCGGCCTATCGTGCCCGGACGTTGAATCCCCTGGGCCGCCGAAATTGGCGACGGCAAACCGCGATTCGACGTTCTCGTACGACAAGAGTCCGTTCAACGAACCCCACATTCCCAGACCAAATCCCATGCTGATGGTCGCTCCGGTGGTCTCCCTGAAATAGTCGGCAATGTCAGTCGAAGTACTGAAAATCGACGCCCCCAGGAGAATCCGCCGATCGAAGAGGTAGGGCTCGGTGAAGCTCAGGGTGTAATAATCTGCCCGACCGCCGGCCTGCACCGAGACGCCCAGACTCTCGCCCCGGCCCAGGAAATTGCGGGTATTGAAGGATGCCTGGACGAAGAACCCGTCCAACTCCGAATAGCCGGCTCCGAACTGCAAGTCGTTGCGACCGACTTCCTGTCCCTTGACGGTGACGTTGACCTTCTTCTTCTCTTCGTCAAAGTCGAACTCCAGCGGTTCCTCTTCCAGTTTCCAGTAACCCAGCGCGTTGACCTTGAAGACCGAAGACCGAAACAGGCCCATGTTCATCCAGTTGCCTTCGGTGATCCGGAACTCACGCCGAAGTACCTTGTCCTTCGTCGATGTATTGCCGGAGAACTCAAGACGCCCGAGACGGAAACGGTCACCCTCGAAGACGTCCACCACGACATCCACGACGTGGTCTTCGTCCTCACGCTTTTTCCGAACCTCGTGCGTGTAGGCATAGATGTAACCCCGGTTGTGATAGAGATCCCGGATCCCTTCCAGCCCGGCGTCGATCACCTTGAAGGAGTAAATTTTGTTCGATTCTGCACCGATATGGGCTGCCAGCAATTCCGGCGGAAACACCTCGACGCCTTCGACCGTCACCGAGCCCAAACGGTAGGGGTCACCCTCTTCGACCGGAATCGTGATTTTCGCCCGGAATTTTTGTTTCTTGAGGGTTTCCGCATCGGGATTCTTGGCGATCAACTCGACCGTCGGCTGCCCGATCTTGACATCGACAAACCCGTGGTTGAGGTAGAACTCCTTGAGATTCTGCCGATCCTCTTCCCATGCCTCGTCAGAGTAGATGATGCTCTTGCCCCAGATTCGATAGAAACTGACTTCCTTTGTCTTCTTCAACGACCGCTGGAGGCGTCCATCGGAAAAAGCGTTATTCCCGGCAAAGAGAATCTCGCCAATCTTGACCTTGCCACCCTCATCGATCGTGTAGACCACCCGCCGCCG
>JAUWTC010000422.1 GCA_030609785.1 Holophagae bacterium | reverse complement strand
TCATCCACCCGCCGTTGGGTTTCGACGTAGGACCGGAAATCGGCCAGGTGGAGGTAGTGATCACCATGCTCCATCAGAGACGACCAGATCTCGCGGAGTTTTGCGGCCTCGTGACCGGCGAAGGCGCCACTCTTGAGATCGTCGATGACACCTGCCAGCTCTTTGTCCGCGTCGTAGTACGACCAGGGCTGGTTGGTGCCGCTGATACGGTGTTCCTCGACCTCGGCAGCGGTCAGGCCGAAGATGAAGATGTTCTCGTCGCCGACGGCATCGCGGATCTCAACATTGGCGCCGTCCAATGTGCCGATCGTCAGCGCACCATTGAGGGCCAGCTTCATATTGCCCGTTCCGGATGCCTCCATCCCGGCTGTCGAGATCTGTTGGCTGAGGTCGGCCGCAGGGATGATCTGCTCGGCCAGCGTTACCCGATAGTCCGGGGGAAAGAGGATCCGAATCCTGCCGTCAACTTCGGTGTCGGAGTTGACAACCTCGGCGACGCCGTTGATCAGCCGGATGATCAGTTTGGCCATGTGATACGCGGGTGCCGCCTTGGCGCCGAAGATGAAGGTGCGTGGAACGATGTCGATTGTCGGATCGGCCTTGATCCTTCGGTAGGTAGAGATGACGTGCATCAGGTTGAGCAACTGCCTCTTGTACTCGTGTAGCCGTTTGATCTGAACGTCGAACAGCGACGAGGGGTCGGGCCGAGTTCCACACAGCCGTTCGAGTTCACCAGCGAGGTCGACCTTGTTGGCCGCCTTGATCGCCATGAACTCTTCCTGAAACGAGGCGTCGTCGGCGAACTGGGCCAACTCTTTGAGTTGTTCGAGGTCCCTAACCCAATCGCTACCTATCTTTCGAGTGATGGCCTCCGACAGACGAGGATTGCAGCTGTGAAGCCAGCGGCGCGGTGTGACGCCGTTGGTGATTGCCAGGAAACGTTCCGGCCAGGTCTCGGCGAAGTCAGGAACCACTCGGGATTTCAGCAGTTCAGTGTGGAGCTTGGCCACCCCGTTGACCTTGTGGGAACCGACGATAGCCAGATTGGCCATACGGAATCTTTTGGGGTTGCCCTCGCCGAGGATCGACATTCGCTGGAGCCGGGCATGGTCTTGGGAGTACCGTTCCCGCATCGACTCCATGAAGCGCCGGTTGATCTCGTAGATGATCTGGACGTGGCGCGGAATCAGGCTCTCCATCAAGGGTACGGGCCAGGTCTCCATCGCCTCTGGAAGAAGCGTGTGGTTGGTGTAGGAACATGCGGCCCGCGTAATGTCCCACGCCCGAACCCACTTGATGCCCGCCTCGTCGATGAGGTATCGCATCAGTTCGGCAACGGTCAGGGCCGGATGGGTGTCGTTGAGTTGGAAGGCCACTTTCTCGGGGAAGAGATCCCAGTTATCGCCATGATTTCTCTCGAATCGGTTGACGACGTCACGGACGGAGCAGGCGACCAGGAAATACTCCTGCACCAGCCGGAGCCGTCGCCCGGCCTCGGTGTCGTCCGCCGGGTAAAGCACTTTGGTAATCGCCTCGACCTGTTCCCGTTCCTCGACCGCTCGGAGATAGTCACCCTGAGAAAAGATCTGGAAGTCGAACTCACTCGACGCCTGGGCGGACCACAATCTCAAGATAGAAACCGTCTGGGTCCCGTAACCGGCGACAAGGATGTCCTCAGGAATACCGTGGATGGTCTTCCACCCGACCCACTTCGGCCGATGTTTCCCTGATGCGCCCTGAATCCACTCAACGCGCCCCCCGATCTGGACCTCAACGATACGGTCATGGCGGGTCAGAGCCCATGGGAAACCGCCCTCGAGCCAATTATCGGGGTATTCCACCTGCCAGCCGTTTTCAAAGCGCTGGCGGAACATCCCATAGTCGTAGTGGAGGCCGTAGCCGAAGGACGGATAATCCAGAGTCGCCAGAGAATCAAGAAAACAGGCCGCCAGGCGACCGAGGCCGCCATTGCCCAACCCGGGGTCCGACTCTTCGTCAACCAGTTGATCGAGATTCAACCCGAGCTCGTCCATTGCCTCTCGGGCTACCGGGAGCAGACCTGTCGAAATCAGATTGTTGCGCAGGAGGCGGCCCAACAGGAATTCCAACGAGAGGTAATGGACCGTTTTAGGCTTGGTTTCACGGTAGGTTTCAGAGGTTGCGACCGCTCGATCGACCAGATATTCCCGGACAGTCAATTTGAGTGCGGCCAGCAAATCTCTGGGCGCCGCCTGGTACATTTCCATGCCCCTGGCATATCTCAGGCAGTGCATGAAGCGTTCGCGGAATTCTTCGGGTGTCACAACACTATTCGGGGAACCATTCGACATCTCAATCAGCCTCCTCTAAGCCTGACCTTCTCACCATATGTCTACTGCAAGGCCCAATACAACGCGATTTTCGGCGTTTTCTCGATTCGCTCGCTCGAGGTACCAAAAGTACCCCTTCGCTCGCTCATCTTGCGAGATCACCGAATCTCACGCCGTCTTGGGCCTTTCGCGACGACCCCTGGTGAGAAGGTCAGACTAGTGGCAGGGGAGGTTACCATGGAGCGATGGAGAGGGCCCATCTCAATCTGATCATGACCGAGAGGCTTCGCCTGAGACCCTTTTGCTTGGACGACGCCCCGGAGGTCCAACGACTCGCTGGTGCAAGAGAGATCGCAGACACCACCGCGGTCATCCCGCATCCGTATGAGGACGGCATGGCGGAGACCTGGATCGACAGTCATGGGGAAGACCTCCGCCGCGGATCGGCCTTTCATTGGGCCGTGAGCCTGCGGGAGACTGGTGCGCTCGTCGGCGCTATCAGCCTGATGGATGTCGACAATGAGGCCGGCCAGGCAGAGTTGGGCTATTGGATCGGTGTCGAATATTGGAAGAACGGCTATTGCACCGAGGCCGCCCGTGCGGTCATCAGATGGGCCTTCGACTCGCTCGGCCTCAACCGGGTCCACGCTCATCAT
>JAUWTC010000180.1 GCA_030609785.1 Holophagae bacterium | reverse complement strand
CCCTTTGCAGCCTACTTCTTCGTCATGACCCACGGCATGGACGACGAAGATCCCGCAGCAAAGGTGCATTAGAGAAGAAGAGACAGTCTTTTCCCCGGTTATGAACCTCGGACTGAGGCCCGTATTGGTTTCCCAGAGGTATTGATTCGCCCATATTGCCTGAGACCAATCCGGCCCTCACTCCGAGGTAGGGACATCGCGTGCCGCCCGGCAGGGCGGCCATGCCGCAGGCATGAGGTCCCGAAGGGATCAGCGTGGGCACGGCGCTTCGCGCGGATGTAATTATTTCTTCTTGGCGACCTCTGCGATCTTTGCGAGAGGTCATTTGCAGCTATTTCTTCCTCGCCTCTTCAGCAACTCTTCGATAAGCATCGCGGAAGGGCACTCCCTCGCGGACCAGGCGGTAGGCTCTTTCGGTAGCGTAGAGTTCCTCGCCCATTGCCTGGCGACACCTTTCGGCGTCGATCTCCATGTCAGTGACGATTCGGGCCATCATGGCGAGGCTCCGAGCGGTGGCATCGAGACCTCGCATCAGCGGTCCCTTGGTCAGCTGCACATCACGGTTGTAACCGGAGATCAAGTTCGTACTGAGGTGCCGGATGGTCGTTTCATCCCCCAACACCGTGTGGTACTTGGCACGAATGAGCTCGAGCACATCGGGGTTTCGTTTCTGAGGCATGATCGAGGAGCCGGTGCACAGGGCCTCCGGCAAGACGACAAAAGCCATCTCACGCATGGTGAAGAGCATCAAATCACTGGCCAGCCGATTGAGGTCGTACATGATCTGGCTCGCGACGTGGAGCACGACGCCCTCGAACTTGCCACGGCTGTGCTGAGCGTAAATTGGGTTGGCCTGGACCCGGGCGAATCCGAGGTCCACGGCGGTCATCTTCCGGTCAAGCTCGAACACCGGCACACCGAAACCCGCCGCCGTACCCAGCGGATTTTGATTGATCAACCTGCGTGCAGCGTCCAGCAAAATCAGATCATCTTCAAGAGCTGCCCGAAAACAGCCCAGCCAAAGCCCCACCGACGACGGCATGGCCGGCTGCATGTGGGTGTAACCGGGAAGCCCGATCTCGCCGTTTCGCCCGCAGGCCTCTTCGAGGCTCGATGACAGGCGGCCCACCAGATCCTCGAGCCGATCCAATTCGGCCAGTTCGTACAATCTCAAGGCGGTCAAAACCTGATCGTTGCGGGAGCGTCCGACGTGGACCTTCTTGCCGAGCGCACCGAGCTTTTCGGTCAGGTAGAGTTCGAGGGCCGTGTGGCAGTCCTCATGGTCCGCCGTGACCTTGAACTTCCCATCGGCTTCGAGAGCAACAATCTCATCCAGACAACTTTCCAGGGCAGCGGCCTCTTCAGGTGTCAGCAGGTCGATGGTCGCCAGCATCCGAACATGGGCGATGGAGGCTCGGCAGTCAAAAGGCACGAGACGCTGATCCCAGAAGACGTCGTCTCCAACGGTAAACTCAAGCACCATTTGATCTACTTCTGCTTTTCCCTCTTTCCGCCACAGGGTTTCTTTGTCCCTGCTCACGCTCACTCTCCGACCTTGCGATGAGAAATCGCGTGGTGGGCCATCAGGCGGATGGCGTTGATCTTGATGAAACCCTGGGAATCGGTCTGATCGAAGCCGCCTTCGATCTCCATGGAAGAAAACTCCTGGTCATAGAGCGAACTGTGCGAGACTCTGCCGAGCACCGAAACACCACCCTTGAAGAGCTTGAGGTCGACCACTCCGTCGATGAGCTCCTGGCTCTTGTCCACGGCTGCCATCAGGAACTCCATTTCCGGGGAAAACCAGAAACCGTTGTAGATCAACTCCGACAATTTGGCCGACAGCATGTCCCTGAGCCGCATCACCTCGCGGTCCATGGCGATGCCCTCGATGTCGCGATGGGCCAGGTGCAGGATGGTACCCCCCGGCGTCTCGTAGATGCCTCGCGACTTGATGCCGATGAAGCGGTTCTCGACCATGTCAAGTCGACCGATGCCGTTGGCCCCTCCCACTTCGTTGAGGTAGGTGAACACGGCCAGCGGCTCGCGCTCCTCCCGTCCGTCATCGAGATTCGTAACCCTGATCGGGATGCCGTCCTTGAACTCGATGGAGATCCGGGTCGGTGTGTCGGGCGCGAGTTCAGGACTGACCGTCTTGGAGTAGATCTCCTCCCCCGCGTGGTAGGCAGGATCCTCGAGGATGCCGGACTCGTGGCTGATGTGCAGCAGGTTGTCGTCCTCGCTGAAGGATTTCCCGGTCGAAGCCTTGACCTCGATGCCGTGTTCGGCAGCAAAGGCCAGAAGCTCCGGACGCCCTTTGAAATCTCTGAGAAAATCACTGTCCTTCCACGGTGCGATGACCTTGATCTCCGGATTGAGGGCGTAATAGGCCAACTCAAACCGAACCTGGTCGTTGCCCTTGCCCGTCGCTCCGTGCGAAACGTAGGCCGCACCTTCGGAGTCTGCAATTTCAATCTGACGCTTGGCAATGATCGGCCTGGCAATCGCCGTCCCCAGGAGGTAGCGTCCCTCGTAGATCGCATTGGCTTTGAATGCCGGAAAGATGTAGTCGGTGACGAACTCTCTCTTGAGGTCCTCGACGAATACCTTTGATGCCCCGGTTTCGATCGCCTTCTTCCTGACAGCCTCGAAATCTTCTTCCTGACCGACGTCGGCGACGTAGGCAATGACCTCGAAACCTTTCAGGCTGAGCCACTTCAGAAGAACCGACGTATCCAGTCCACCACTGTATGCAAGAACGACTTTGTTGCTCACAACACCCTCCAACCAATCCCGACAGCCAAAGCCTCAACAAAGTGTAAACCCAAAGGCAGAGTTTCGGTGATTTTCTGAACGACCGTTTACTTCCGTCTGCCCTTCTCCTATTCCTGACCGGCGAGGTGTTCCTTCTCAGGAATTATTCAGAAAAGTACCGGTTATAGAATTCGAGTATTTCATTTATATAACCTGGTTGGAGGCATGCAAATGGGGAAAATCGCTGTAGTTCAACACCCACCTGTTCTGCTCGACCGAAACTCAACCTTGGAAAAGGCAGTTTCGCTGACCAAAGATGCCGCGAATGACGGCGCTGAAGTCGTTGTTTTCCCCGAAGCATTCATCCCGGGTTATCCGACTTGGATATGGCGTCTTCGTCCAGGCGGGGACATGAAGCTCACAGAGCAGCTTTACGATCAGCTGATCAAGAATGCTGTCGACCTCTCCAGAGACGATCTGGACCCACTCCGCGACGCCGCCAAACAGCATGGTGTCCACATTCTCTGCGGTATCGACGAGCGGGACGACACGATGAGCAGGTCGACGCTCTACAACACCTACATCACAATCGATCCCGATGGACAGATCTGCAACAAACACAGAAAACTGATGCCGACGAATCCGGAACGAATGGTCTGGGGATTCGGTGACGCCTCAGGACTCCGGGTTTATGACACTCCCTGCGGCAGAATCGGCGTACTCCTCTGTTGGGAGAACTATATGCCCTTGGCCCGCTATGCTCTTTACTCACAAGGACTGGAGGTGCTCGTGGCACCCACGTGGGACTGTGGAGAGGGTTGGATTGGGACAATGCAACACATCGCCAGGGAAGCCAGATGCTGGGTCGTCAGTTCGGGCACGTCGATGCAAGCAGCCGACATTCCTGAGGATCTCATCGGACGTGACCAGCTGTTCCCGGACAACGACGAGTGGATCAACCCCGGGGATTCGGTGATCGTCGAGCCCGGGGGCAAAATCGTGGCCGGACCAATGAGACAACAACACGGCATCTTGTCGGCCGACATCGACCCCTCCCGCGTCGCCACCGCTCGTCGGAGCCTCGATGTCGCGGGCCACTATTCAAGGCCGGACATCTTCAAACTCGATGTTCGGGACGGCGTTCAGACGCCATTTTCCTTCTCCCCCGAAACAAAAAAGCTCCGCTGATTCCCCGCTTTCCCGGAAGGCGAGATCGTCTTTTTGAAAAAATTTAAGTGCGAGGCATATTCATCTGAAACGGCCGGTGCCCGGCTATTATGGGAATCATGACCGTCACACGCAGGCGATACCCCCTGTATTTCACCTTGGCGACGACGTTCACCGTAATGTTCGTTGTGCTCGGTCTGACCATCATTCTATTCAGTCACTCACGCAACCGCCGAATCGCGCTTCTGGGCGCCGAGGATTTGGTTCAGAGGATCTCCGAGCACCTGCGACTCAGCATCGCCCAGCTCTACCAGCCGGCACAGGCCTTGGTGGATGTGGCGGCGGAAACCCTCGACCCATCGGTTTCCAGTCTGGAGCAGAGGTTGGAGTGGCTTGACCTGTTCACCGAGGCGTTGCAGCGGAACCCTGCCCTGTCCACAATTTTCGTAGGCTCTGCGGACGGCGACTTCTTCCTGGTGCGGTCACTGCTTGGCAAAGAGGTTGCTCGCCGCCGGTTGGACTCACCTGAAGACAGCGTCTACGCGGTACAGAGCCTCGACCGCGACGAAGAAGGCCGACTCGCCGGCCGATTGCTCTTTTTTGACGGCGACCTCCGGGAGATAGAGTCGAGGGCGCTTCCCGACACCGATTTCGATCCCCGAGTACGCGGCTGGTACCGCTCCGCGATGGCTGGCGAGGCACAGATCACGACAGGGTTCTACACCTTTTACACGACGCGCGAAGTCGGCCTGACCACGGCACGGAAGTTCAGGGACGGCGGCGCGGTCATCGGCGTTGACATTTCTTTCCATGACCTCTCGCGAGGCCTGGCGGAACAACGTGTTACGCCATCCTCCAGGATCGTTGCCGTGGACGCTCGAGGAAACATCATCGCCATGTCTGACCCACCGGCCCAGGACCGTCCGGAAATGGATGACACCGGTGAGGTGGAGATGCCTCATCTGGCTCAGCTGGGGGACCCCGTCTACCTGAAACTGGCCGATATTGTCGCCGCAGGCGTTGACGACAGACGTTTCGAGATCACGGAAGGCGGAAGGGTGTGGCTCGGATCCCTGTCTCCTCTTCCTTCACGAAGAGCACACGGGGCGATTCTGGCGACTTTGATCCCGCGAGACGAGCTCTTGGCTGAGGTGATTCGGGCCCGCAATCAGAGTCTGCTCATCTCATGCGTTCTTTTGTTGGCGGCCGTATTGGTTGTGTTCTGGGTTTCAGGCAACCTCTCAACCTCGCTCCACTCGCTTGCTCGCGAGGCGGAGCAGATCCGCAGGTTCAAGCTGTCCAAACCCCTGACTACACGTTCCCGAATCGCCGAAGTGGATCAACTGGCCACCACCATGGCGGTGATGAAGTCATCGATACAGCAGTTCTTCGAGATCTCTCGGGCGCTGTCGGCGGAAAAGGACGCCCGACGCCTGATGGAAATGATTCTGCGCGAGGCCTGCAAGGTCTCTCACGCCGATGGCGGCGTCATCCTGACCCACAACGAGGAGGAGGCCGGTCTCGAAGTCGCCGTACTGGAAAACTCCAAGACAGGGAGGCACTTCGGAGGCACCAGCGGGAACACACCGCCTCACGCGCTTGTGCCGCTGCAGTCGGAAATGGCCCCTACGGGTCTCCCCCACCTGGATACCGAGACGGCACGGTTGGGGCAGACAATCGCCATCGACGGCCAAGCCTCTGACCTTCGTTTCGACCTGTCGGAGATTCGCCGGCGATTCGACAGCGACGATTACCGGGTTTCCTCGGCACTCAGCGTGCCGCTCTTGGATCAGCAGGCAGAACTTGTCGGCCTACTGCAGTTGGTCAACGCCCGCAATGACGCAGGCGACACCGTGCCCTTCGACCCCGAAGTGGTGCCGTTCATCGAGGCCCTGTCATCCAACGCCGCCGTCGCCCTCGATCTGCGTCGGCTTTTGCAGGCCCAGAAGGACCTCCTGGAGTCCTTCACCCAGGTCCTGGCCGGCGCCATCGATGCCAAGTCGCCGTATACACACGGTCACTGCCGGCGAGTGCCGGAGGTGGCGCGTTTGCTTGCCGAGGCGGCCGGCGCTG
>JAUWTC010000125.1 GCA_030609785.1 Holophagae bacterium | reverse complement strand
GCCGTCGGCCCGGTTCACCAAGGAGGAGGGGACTGAGTACCAGGATGTAGAGCGGTGCGGTGTCCTGAAGGAAGATCGTGTTGGCCGCGGTGGTCAGCTTATTGGCGATGACGTAAAGAACCATGGTACCCGCATAGGCCAGGCCGACGACCCAGGTGTGTCGAGTCCATCCTCTGCGAGCCGCGGGCATCAACACCAGCAGGGTAATGGCGGCCAGCCCGGACCTGAAAGACGCGATCTGCCACCCGCTGAGGCTACAGGCCTTGACCGCGGCGCCTCCTGTCGAAAAGAGCAGGGCAGCAGCCAGCACCATCAAACGGTCCCGGGGACCTGCGGACTCGTGAAGGCTCAACATGACGGCATGGTAACCGCAACCCTGGCGGACGTGGAATCAAAAAGAGGCTGACCGGCCTGTAAACAACTCCAGAACACAATACCTCTCGCAAAGATCGCCAAGCAGGCTAAGAAGAAGAAAACCAAATATTCCTTGTGTTTCCTTTGCGATCTCTGCGAGAGAACTGTCTTCCTCCGCGCTCTTACCAGAAGCCGCCGCTAAACCCAAGGCCCCGGGTCCCCGGTTCGGCCGTGCTGTGCTAGGATTCTTCCGATGATGAGGTCAGGCCGAAACGGACGATCGTAACTTCCCTGAGGGGAGTTTTTTTTTGTTCAGTTTCAGCCTTGAGGAGAACGCCGTGATGACTGAAAGAAGCGGTGAAAAAAGCAGCCTGGTTCGGGTCCTGGATCGGGAAGGCATCGGACGGACGCTGGCTCGCATGGCCGCTGAAATTCTCGAAAACGACGGGGATGGCATCGTGCTGGTCGGTATTCACAGCCGGGGGGTTCCCTTGGCCCAGCGGCTGGCTGAGATTCTCGAGGCCGTTACCGGGAAGAAGATTCCCCTGGGTCGGATCGATATCTCTCTCTACAGGGACGATGTCGGTCCCTGGCGTCCGGCCCATTCCCAACCGGTGTTGAAACGTACGGAATTGCCGTTCGACCTGGATGAGCTGGTGGTCTACCTGGTGGACGACGTGCTTTATACCGGTCGAACGATTCGTGCGGCGCTGGATGCCCTGGTGGACTACGGGCGTCCCAAAGCGGTGCGTTTGGCGGTGTTGATCGACAGGGGTCATCGGGAGTTGCCGGTTGCGGCGGATGTGGTCGGGAAAGTGGTCCGGACTTCTCGGCAGGAGGATGTCCAGGTCCGCTTGCTCGAATTCGACGGCGAAGACGGCGTTTGGGCCGGTACGGAGGTGGCCGATGGGGATTGAGCCGGCAACGGTACTGGCGAGCAAGGATCTGGTGGGAATTGCCGGTCTTGAGGCCGGGGAGATCCAGCTGCTATTGGATACCGCTGAACAGTTGTTGGAGGTGGCACGGCGCCCGATCAAGAAGGTGCCGACCCTTCGCGGCATGACGGTAGTCAACCTCTTCATGGAACCCTCGACCAGGACGCGATTCTCGTTCGAGGTCGCGGAAAAGAGGCTTTCGGCGGATACGTTGAATTTTTCGTCGTCGACGTCTTCGGTGACCAAGGGTGAGACCCTTTTTGACACGGCCAGGAATCTGATGGCGATGGCGCCGGATTTTATCGTGATTCGGCACCCCAATACCGGGGCGCCGCACCGATTGGCAAATGTCGTCACCGCCTCGGTGATCAACGCCGGCGATGGGAGTAACGAACACCCGACCCAAGCCCTGTTGGACGCATTCACCATCCGCCGGCACTTCGGTTCGTTGGATGGTCTGACGGTTGTCATCGCCGGTGATATCCGGCACTCGAGAGTCGCTCGGTCCAACGCCCTGCTTCTGTCGAAGATGGGTGCAAAAGTCAGATTTGCGGCGCCGGCCTCGCTGCTTCCGGTTCAGGTGGATGAATTGAAAGCGGAGTCCTATCTTCGGCTCGAGCCGGCACTCGAGGGGGCCGATGCCGTCATGATGCTTCGCATTCAAATGGAACGGCAAAAGAAACTGAACTTCCCGTCAATGCGGGAGTATTACGATTTCTTTGCTCTGACGCCGGAGCGGCTTCGCCTGGCCAAAGAGGGGGCCCTGGTCATGCACCCCGGGCCGATGAACCGCGGCGTGGAAATCGACTCGGAAGTGGCCGACGGTGATCAGTCGGTCATTCTTGAACAGGTAACGAACGGCGTGGCCATCCGAATGGCCATACTGTATTTGTTGGCAGGAGGACGAAGTGAGTCGGCTGCTGGTTCGTAACGGAAGAGTGATCGACCCCGTTCAGGGGATTGACGAGTCGCTGGACATCTTGATTGAGGACGGACGCATCGCCAAGCTCGGGAGGAATCTCGAACGGGGCGCCGACGCCCCCGAGCTTGACGCTGAAGGTTTGATCGTCGCCCCGGGGTTTATCGATCTCCACTCCCATCTCAGGGAGCCGGGGTACGAACACAAGGAAACGATCGAAACGGGGTGCCTGGCCGCTGCGGCCGGCGGATTCACTGCAGTGTGCTGCATGGCCAACACCAACCCCGTCAACGACGAACCCGCCGTGACGAGGTACATCATGGAGAAGGCCGATCGCGCCGGCGCGGTCAAGGTCTACCCTATAGGTGCGCTGTCCAAGGGTTGTCGGGGTGAAGAACTGGCCGAGATAGGGGAGATGGTCGAGGCTGGGGCGGTCGCGATTTCGGATTCGCCCAACCCGGTGGCCAATTCGTTGCTGATGCGCCGGGCCCTCGAATATTGCAGAAGTTTCGACGTGCCGATGATCGTGCATCCCCAGGACGAGTTGCTCAGCGATCGGGGCGCCATGCACGAGGGTCGAGTGTCGACCCGGATCGGTCTGCGGGGTATGCCCGCGGCGGCTGAAGAGTCGGTCGTCGCCAGGGATATCCTGCTGGCGGAGTTCACGGGGGGGCGACTCCATCTGGGGCACCTGAGTACCGCGGGCTCGGTCGCAGCGATCAGGGCCGCAAAGGCGCGTGGTTCCAGGGTCACCTGTGAGGTCTCGGCCCACCATTTTTCGCTGACCGACGAGGATGTCGCCGCGTCGAACTACGACCCACAGTGGAAGATGAACCCACCCTTGAGAACCGACAACGATCGGCAGGCCATCATCGAGGGTATTGCGGACGGGACGATCGACGCAATTGTCTCCGACCATGCACCTCACCACCGGGATGAAAAGGAGATGGATTTCGCGGATGCGCCGTTCGGTATCAGTGCTCTGGAGACGGCGGTCTCTCTGGCTCTCGACCGACTGGTGCGGCCGGGGGTCATCGATATTTCGGCCCTGGTCCGGTTGATGTCTGCGACTCCCGCGAGGATCGTTGACGTGCCCGGAGGGAGCCTCGCCGAGGGCTCGCCGGGCGATTTGACCGTGCTGGATCCAGAAAGGACCGTTACGGTCGATCCCGCCTCGTTCGTCTCCAAGGGCCGCAACACCCCGTTCGGGGGTGTCACGCTGCAGGGAGGCCCCGCGGCGACCATCGTCGGTGGCCGGGTGGTGTGGCAGCGATAGAAGCCTGTTCCGTATCGGCCATTTTTGGGGAATGACGATCGGGTGGGGTAGGTGGCCGATACGGCCCATGCTCCTCTCGCTATTTGCGCTTCGCGCAGGGATAGTAGTTAGTACCAGGCCAACAACTTCGAAAATTCAGGACAGAAACCGGACCAAGCACTGGAACGAACTGTGGCGTGCTCGTTGTTGGGGTAAGACCACCTCGCACTGAGCCGTCTATGTTATCCTTCCGACCCGGTAACCGTCGGGTTGCCGGACTTCAAACATCGAGGCTTGTTATGAGCGAAAAATCCCCTGAAATCAGTGAATTCGAAGCGGCTCTCCAGGAGGGAGTCGGTGCAGGAAGTGTCAGCGTGGGAGATGTCGTGCTGGGCACGATTGTCGAGATCCACGGTGACATTGTGCTGGTCGATGTCGGTGGTAAAGCCGAAGCGGTTCTGGCTCGTGAGGAACTGGAGCAACCCGGGACGGGTGATCCCGTCGAAGTCGTCGTCACGGCGATCGGTCAGCAGATCGAGGTGTCGCATCGGTTGGCAGTCGAGCAGAAGCTCAAGGATGTCTTGATAGACGCCGCCACCACGGGTGAGCCCGTCGAGGGCAAGGTCGGGGGCCGGCGGAAGGGTGGCTTCGACGTCATTATCGCCGGAATTCGCGCTTTCTGTCCGATGTCGCAGATGGACGATTCGCGCAGCGACGACCTCGATGTCCACCTGGGGCAAACCTATCAATTCAAGGTCTTGGAATATGAAGCCGATGGCGGCAATCTGGTGGTGTCCCGAGCCGCCCTGTTGAGGGCTCAACGCGATGAACTGCGTGGCCAAGCATGGGACAAACTGGAAGAGGGCGCCGTGGTTGAGGGGACCGTACGATCCCTTCCGGATTTCGGCGCCTTCGTCGACCTCGGCGGGGTCGACGGCCTGGTTCACGTCACCGAGATCAGTCACCAGCGGGTTGGGAAGCCCGCGGATGTACTGGCGATCGGCGAAAAGGTGACCGTCAAGGTGCTGAGTCTGGACCGGGAGAAGAATCGGATCTCGTTGAGCATCAAGCAGACACAGGCGGATCCGTGGGATGCCGTTGTCGAACAATTTCCGGCAGGGGGCGCGTTTGAAGGAACCGTTGTACGGCAGGCGCCGTTTGGTGTATTCGTTCAGCTCGCTCCGGGTTTGGACGGTCTCCTTCATGTCAGCCAACTGCCTCCGGGACAGGATCTGAAGTCCGAGGAATTCCAGGAAGGACAAACGATCAACGGCTGGATCAAGGAGATTGATCAAGGTGCTCATCGCATCGGGCTGACCCTTCGGCGATTGCCGGACCGTGATCCGTGGGAGCGGATCGAGATGCGGTACCAGGAAGGGCAGACGGTCGAGGGAACCGTTGAGCATGGGGCAGATTTTGGAGTATTCGTCGAGCTTGAGCCTGGAGTCAGCGCGTTGATCCCCATGTCCGAATCTGGCCTGGAGCGTGGCGCGGACCCTCGCGAGGCCTTTTCTCCGGGACAAAAGATCGTGACCAAGATCATGTCGGTCGATGGCAATCGCCAGCGGATCAGTCTCTCTATCAAGGCCCAGAAGAGAGAAGAGGAACGTAGCGAATATATTTCTCACATGAATACCGGTTCGGATTCCGGTCCGGCGGTCAGCGGATTTGCTGCCCAGTTGATGAGTGCCCTCGAGAAACCCAAGAAAGCTCCGGCTAAGAAAGTCGCTGAGAAAAAGGCACCGGCCAAGAAGGCACCTACAAAGAAGGCGCCGGCAAAGAAGGCGCCGGCAAAGAAGGCGCCCGCAAAGAAGGCGCCCGTAAAGAAGGCGCCCGTAAAGAAGGCGCCGGCAAAAAAGACGGTCGCGAAGAAGGCGCCGGCAAAAAAGACCGCGGCAAAGAAGGAACCGGCGAAGAAGGCGGTTGCGAAGAAGTCTGCGGCTTCGAGTGAGAAGAAGACGGCTACCAAGAAGACGACTGTCAAAAAATCGGCTCCGAAGAAGACCGCCGCCAAGAAAACTGACGATTGATCCCAAAAATCAACTCATACAAAATACCGCCGACGAGAGTCGGCGGTTTTTATTTATGTCTGGAGGCGACGGCCGGATTCGAACCGGCGGATGAGGGCTTTGCAGGCCCCTGCCTTACCACTTGGCCACGTCGCCCGATTGATGAGTCTAGGCCAGGATCGAAAGAGCGTCAAGGCTTTGGCAACTCTCGCTCCAGGAAAGCGATTATTCGAGGCAGAAACCAAGCCGACGTTGTACAAATCTTGGCAGTTGGAGGGTTTGTCGGTGATCGCACACCGTGGGGTTAAGGCGCACCGTTTCCTCTTGGCTCCGGCTCCGCCGGGTTAGTCAAAAAAAGCCCGACTCAGGAGAGTCGGGCGGATATTGCTGGAGCGGGAGACGGGAATTGAACCCGCGACGTCAACCTTGGCAAGGTTGCACTCTACCGCTGAGTTACTCCCGCTCAAACAGCCCCCGTCAGCGCCGAGGGAGCGATAATCTAACAGCCGCACGAAGGGATGTCAATACATCATTGACGAGCCTTTGACATGAAAACCCTGGTTGGTACAGGCATGAGGGCGTATTCTTAATCGAGAGTTCGCGCTTGAATCGAAACCGGGGCGATCGGAGGCACCGATATGGCAGAGAGACCACCGACGAACATCTTGGTGACCGGCGCCAGCGTTAAGCATGACGATGAAATGCTGTCCATCGTCAGGGCTGCCGGTTTTGAGGTCCGTCTGGAGCCGTGGCATCCAGAGGTCCCCGCGTTGGTCGAGTCTCAGGCCTTTGATGCCATAGTTGTTCACCTTCCCCTGCCGGGTGTCGGCCTCGGTGTGCTGCTCAGTTCGATTCGTGCCAAAGCCGCACGGTGCAGACAAGCCGGCTTGGTGATTCTGACTCCGGAAGGTGACATTGGGGCCGTTAAAAAACTGGTTGGACGGGGTGTCAATCGGGTCTTGCCGAACACGGCCACGGCGCTGGAGGTTCTTGAAGCGCTCAAGGCGGTTCAAGGCGTGGCGCAGCGAGTCAGTATTCGGCTTCCGATTCAACTGGAAGTGACACTGCCGGCCGGGAAAAGTCAGGCCTTTTGTCAGACAGAGAACCTGTCCGAATCGGGGATGTTGCTTCGGGGATTCCAGCATTATCCTCTCGGAACTCGATTTTCCTTTCAGTTGCTGGTTCCTGGAACCGACCGTTGCCTCAAGGGTATTGCTGAGGTCACACGAACGACTGACGCCGAGCGAGAGAAGGTCGAGGGGTTCGGGGCCCGGTTCGTTGAGGTCGAATCCGCAGAGTGGTTGGAGTTTGAGAGGATTCTCGTAGAAAAAAACGATCCGGTCCACTGAGGAGTCCCGTATCTTAGGGTCCGCGAAAGAATAACTCCGCGTTTTCGCATTCCACCTGCACGTATCTTTGACTCGGCCTCGATCGCGAAAGCCTCAATGTAGCTCGGGCTACACCTACGGTTTCGCTCAATCGCCCGAGCCAAATCTAAGGCACAGTTGGGCGCGAATTCCATGGACTTATTCTTTTGCGGACCCTTTGGACGCGTCAAGAATGATCTCGCCGCTGTATTGGCGGTCGCCGGGCAATGTTGACGGGGTCTCTGCGCTGATTCGTACAGATCCCTCGAGGTCGATGTTTCGTCCAAATGTGACCTCACCGGTAATTTCCAACGAGCTGCATTTCAAGAGCGCAGGAGGACCTGAGGGAAATCGTCGCTCAAAATCGCCGAGCATCGCGTAGTAAAT